>NZ_NOLI01000033.1:0-60857 GCF_002245975.1 Nostoc sp. 'Peltigera membranacea cyanobiont' 213
GGGCTGTATACGTCATATACGCCATTTTCTACCTGTTTGGAACAACTTCCATCTGTTAATTAATCCAGCGTTTTGTTCTTTCCAAGAAAGAAATAAATTATTCATTTGTGGGATGGGCATCTTGCCCGTCCCACAAGAAAAGTTGGGATATTTTTTTATTTGTAAGTCCCTAATGTGTTGATGAATTGTAGAAGAATAATTGCAAAAATGGGAAAGAATTGTTAACCAGTAAACCAAAAAGTTTTTGGTTTACTGTTAATAACTAGTTATTGAACAAATCTAAATCTGTCACAGCCCCAAGACTGCTAGAAGATACCAATTTGGCATATTTCGCCAACACGCCTTTAGTGTAACGCGGAGCCGGAGGTTGCCAATTAGCACGACGACGGGCTAATTCTTCTTCGGATATATTCAACTGCAATAAACGAGCCGGTGCATCAATCGTAATACTATCGCCTTCTTCTACAAGCGCGATCGCACCACCAACTGCTGCTTCTGGTGCAACATGACCAACTACCATGCCGTAAGTACCGCCAGAAAAGCGTCCGTCGGTAATTAATCCCACCGCATCACCCAAACCAGCGCCGATAATTGCCGAAGTGGGAGCCAACATTTCTCGCATTCCAGGGCCACCCTTGGGGCCTTCGTAGCGGATAACCAAAATATCACCAGCTTGAATTTTACCCGCCAAAATTGCATCTAAAGAGGCTTCTTCCGATTCAAATACTCGTGCAGGCCCGGTAATCACTGGTTTTTTCACCCCGGTAATTTTGGCGATAGCCCCTTCTGTTGCCAAATTACCTCTGAGAACGGCTAAATGTCCTTGGGGATACATTGGGTTATTCCAAGTCCGAATCACATCTTGATTGGCGGATGGCTCTGCGGGGATGTCTGCTAATATCTCTGCAATGGTTTGACCGCTAATGGTGAGGCAATCACCGTGTAATAAATCATGCACAAGTAACATCTTCATTACTTGCGGAATGCCACCAGCTTTGTGCAAATCTGTAGCGACATATTTCCCGCTTGGTTTTAAATCACATAAAACGGGAACACGACCACGGATTGTTTCAAAGTCGTCTATAGTTAACTCTACATTAGCGGCGCGGGCGATCGCTAAAAAATGCAACACTGCATTGGTCGAACCACCCACTGCCATAATTACAGAAATGGCATTCTCTATAGATTTGCGGGTGATAATTTGGCGAGGTAAGATTTGCTTCTTGATGGCTTCGACTAATACATAAGCTGATTTTTCGGTGCTGTCGGCTTTTTCGGCATCTTCGGCTGCCATTGTCGAAGAATAGGGTAAACTCATCCCCATCGCTTCAAATGCTGAAGACATGGTGTTAGCCGTGAACATTCCCCCACAGGAACCAGCCCCAGGACAAGCGCGAGTTTCGACTTCTAATAATTCCTTGTCGTCAATTCTTCCAGCACTGTATTGACCAACAGCTTCAAATGAACTGACAACGGTTAAATCACGTCCGTTGTAGTGACCGGGTTTAATTGTCCCACCGTAAACGAATATTGCAGGGATATTCATGCGGGCCATTGCAATCATTGCCCCTGGCATATTTTTATCACAACCGCCAATGGCTAGTACTCCATCCATGCTTTGTCCGGTACAGGCGGTTTCAATGGAATCGGCTATAACTTCGCGCGACACTAGGGAATATTTCATCCCTTCGGTTCCCATTGAAATCCCATCGCTAATGGTAATCGTGCCAAAGATTTGTGGCATCGCTCCGGCAGATTTAATCCCTGCTTCTGCTATGAGTGCTAGTTTATTTATCCCCATATTGCAGGGCGTGATGGTGCTGTAACCGTTGGCTATACCGACAATGGCTTTGTTGAAATCTTCATCTTTAAAACCAACTGCACGCAGCATAGCTCGATTTGGCGATCGCTGCACCCCTTGCGTCACAATTTGGCTTCTTAAATTCTCCGACATCGTTACATCATCCTCTGACTTCCATGTATGAGTATCATAGATAGCAATTTTTGAGATGTCCAATATATATTTATAAGTATTTGAGACTTATAAAATATCAAAACTATGGAACTGCGACACCTGCGCTACTTTATTGCTGTAGCTGAGGAACTGCACTTTAGTAAAGCCGCAGAGCGACTTCACATCGCTCAACCGCCCTTAAGCCAGCAAATTCAGCAGCTAGAAGCAGAACTAGGAGTAGAACTTTTTCAACGCAAAACTAAACGACAGGTGCAGCTAACGGAAGCCGGACAAGTATTTTTGCAAGAAGCTTATCAATTGTTCGCTCAACTATCGAAGGCAATCGATCTGACTCAACGGACAGGTAGGGGTGAGAAAGGACAACTCCGAGTAGGTTTCACCAGCTTGGTAACTTACGATTTGCTACCTGTGATTTTGCGACGGTTTCGAGAACAGTTTCCAGAAGTGGAGTTAGTATTACAAGAATTGACGACAACTCAGCAAGAACAAGCGCTATTCAATCGCCGCATCCATGTAGGTTTTGCCCATCCACCTTTAGAAGACAACACTTTTAATCAAGAATGTATTCAGCAGGAAGGACTAATTGTGGCTTTCCTAGAAACTCATTTGTTAGCTAGACAAGAAAATATTTCAGTGCGATCGCTCTTGAACGAAAATTTTATTATGTTCCCCCGCTATTTGGGCCCCGGACTTTACGATCAAATCCTGAGTCTTTGTCAGCAAGGGAATTTTAGCCCAAAAGTGACTCAAGAAGCAATCCAAATGCAGACAATTATCGGGCTAGTGTCAGCAGGAATGGGGATTGCGATCGTACCGTCTTCTTTGCAAAATCTTCAAAGGGCTGGTGTAGTTTATCGCACTTTAGAAGAAAAAACACCATTAGTAGAAACGGCTGTAGTGTGGCGACAAGAGGATATGACACCTGTTTTACGGGAGTTTCTACAAATTGTCAGAAGTGTCTGTGGTTAATTAATCAGTTAAAAAGGCGATCGCCAAACGCTTAGGCGCGATTTGAGTTGCAAGCAACTGTTTTATAGAAGCATTGCGATCGTGTTTAATAATTAAGGGAACTCCAAAAAATAAATTATTCAATTTGTCTACTCAACTAGACTTCTTTCTTCCTTGTCTCCCTTGTCTCCCTTGTCTTCCTTGTCCCCCTTGTCCCTCTGCGACGGAATATTTTTTTACTTGGAAATCCCTAACGCTTGGATTCCTTGCAGTTTCCATCAGCACAGTATGCCGATTCATAAGTACTAGAACGCTTACCAAATATGGTGTAACGATTATCGCGGATTTGTTCGTAAAAGCGATCGCCTGCCCATTTCATCCCCGGTAAGGCTCGATAAGCATCTACAAATATACTTCCTACTGGCAATAACCGCCCAATTTCTTCTGCGGCGTTACTGCCTTGCCAACGTCTTTGAGGTTCATTGCCATCAATTAAAATTACTCCCTGTTCGCAATCTTGGGCTGTAATTCCCCACTGTAAAAGTGTCTGTTCATCTTGCATGGGAGCGTAGCGAAATAACTTTCCCTTGTCTAAGGTTTCTAGCAATTGCACTAAAGTAACGCAGAGATTACAATTTCCGTCGTAGATTACGTAGTAGTTCATGGAAATAACAGCTTTTTGGCAATTGACTTGTCGGATCTGTCTAAACACAACTTTGGTATTCTAGCTTAGAAAACCGTAGCGATCGCTCTTGCCTCACTAAAGTAATACGATTCACTTCATATACTTAAGATTTTTGAAAGTATCTGTAGGGTGCGTTAGACGGAACGTCGTAACGCACCATCCCAAGCTGATGGTGCGTTACGCTATGCTAACGCACCCTACGTGGCATAAAGTTGTAAAGCAGAAAATATTGATTTATCTCAATTTTCTCTAAAATCTATTGCAACATTTTACCCTTGCCGCGCCACTACACATATTTCAAAAATCAAATACTAGTCCTAATTCGGAAGTGTTAAATTTTCTAACTACCTTCTCGTGCTAAATTATTAAAGCTTGGAGTTGGGAAACTCCGGTGAAATTCCGGGACTGTGCCGCAGCTGTAATGGGATAGCCCAAGTCAGAATGCCAACTTTCAAGATGTCATCAAGACACAATCACCGTCTACTCCCTGCGTCGCACGGGGAAGGAGTTCTAAATTTGCTTTCTGGATTTGCCACTTGTCCTGGCTTGTTTTATACTACACCCGCCGCCGATGGGATATTATCTCGCATTAGAATACCAGGTGGAATTATTAGCACTCAGCAGTGCCATGCGATCGCAGACATAGCAGAGCAGTATGGTGGCGGCTATGTGGATGTGACTAATCGAGCTAACCTACAAGTCCGCGAGATCCGCACGGGGATAAATGCTGAGGTTTTGAAGCATTTACAGCTTATGGGATTGGGTTCTCACAATTCTGTTGTAGACCATATCCGTAATATTATGACCAGCCCAACTGCTGGTATCGATCCGCAAGAATTAATCGACACTCGCCCTTTTGTCGAAGATTGGGATAATTATATTGCCGCACATCCGGCGCTTTCAGGACTATCGGCAAAATTTAGCGTTTGCTTTGATGGCGGTGGAATAATTCACGTGTGCGATCGCTTGAATGATATCCTATTTGCTGCTGTCTTAGTCAATGCTGATGTTTACTTCCGCCTTTATCTCAGTGTCGGCGCAAAGGGCCAACCGCCTAGCGATATGGGGATTTTGTTAACACCAAAGCAATGTTTACCTGTCTTGGCAGCTTTGACAGAGGTCTATCTAGCTCATACTAATACTACAAATAAGCGGCGGCTACGTCTCTTAGAGTTATTGAACACTTTGGGTTGTGAAAATTATCTCCAAGAAGTTCAGCAACGTTTACCTTTCCCGCTTTTGGACGGTGAAACGGGAAAATACCTAACCCCCCAACCCCTAAAGGAATTCTCTACTATTTTGCCAGGAGAGGGCAAGTATCAGCATATTGGTATCCATCCCCAACGTCAGCGAGGCTTATTTTATATTGGTATCGTATTACCTCTGGGACGATTGGAAAGTACACAGATGAAGGGTTTAGCAAATTTAGCAGCAAAATATGGTAGCGGCACTCTTCGGTTAACTCCCTGGCAAAATTTGCTGATTGCAGACATTCCTCAGCAATGGGTTGATGATGTCCAAAGTGAAATCGCTTTTTTAGGATTAGATTTCTCTGCAACTAACATTAAGAGTGCATTAGTTGCCTGTTCGGGAAACAAGGGTTGTGCTTCTTCTGCCACAGACACTAAAAGTCATGCGTTGGCATTAGCTGAATATCTGGAAACTCGCCTTACTCTGGATTGCCCAGTTAATATCCACTTCAGTGGCTGCGAAAAATCCTGCGCCCAGCATAGCAAGAGTGATATTACTCTGCTCGGTGTCAACTTTGAGGCTGACGGTGGAATTGTAGAAGGCTATCACGTTTATGTTGGTGATAGCAAGCAGAAATTTGGACGGGAAATATATCAATATGTGACTTTTACCGAACTACCTGCATTAATAGAGCGGATGCTATATGTATATAAAATTCAACGCTTAAATCCCAATGAATCTTTTGGGGAATTTAGCAATCGATGTGCGATCGCTCAATTACAACTCTGATTCAATAAACACTTAGGTTCCCTTCTCAAGTCAATCCAAAATCTAAAATCCCAAATCGAATGCCCGACTACATCCGAGATGCCAACGAAATTTACCGTAATTCTTTTGCAATCATCCGGTCAGAAGCGAATTTAGATGTCCTGCCACCAGATGTAGCAAAAGTTGCCGTGCGTCTCATTCATGCCTGTGGGATGACGGATATTGTTACTGACTTGGGATATTCACCAACAGCAGTACAATCTGCAAGGGCAGCCTTAGCAGAGGGAGCGCCAATTCTATGCGATTGCCGGATGGTTGCCGATGGCGTTACCAGACGACGGTTATCTGCAAACAATCAAGTTATCTGTACCCTCAACGAGCCGGAAGTACCAGAAATTGCTAAAAAGATGGGTACTACAAGGTCGGCAGCAGCTTTGGAATTATGGCGATCGCACCTGGAAGGATCGGTAATCGCAATTGGGAATGCGCCCACAGCCCTATTTAGACTGTTAGAAATGCTTGATGAAGGAGCTACTAAACCTGCAATTATTTTAGGCTTCCCAGTTGGATTTGTCGGTGCAGCCGAATCGAAAGCAGCATTGGCGGCAGATAGCAGAAATGTACCATTTTTAACCTTACATGGTCGGCGCGGTGGAAGTGCGATCGCAGCAGCAGCAGTTAACGCCCTGGCAACGGAGGAAGAATGAATATGAAAACCAAAGGTCGTCTCTATGGAATTGGTGTTGGCCCAGGCGATCCAGAACTATTGACTTTGAAAGCGCTGCGGCTATTACGTGCGGCTCCTGTGGTAGCTTATCAATCAGCCACAGGTAAAGAGAGTATCGCTAGAGCGATCGTGGCGCAATATCTTCCTGGCAATCAAATCGAGGTGTTATATCATCTCCCCCGCGCTTTGGAGCCAGAAAAGGCCAAGTCTATTTACGATAAAGAAATTGAACCAATCGCCGAACATTTAGCAGCAGGTCGAGATGTGGTGGTGTTGTGCGAGGGCGATCCATTTTTCTATGGCTCGTTCATGTACCTATTCACACGATTATCTGACCAGTACCAAACAGAAGTTGTCCCCGGAGTTTCCTCGCTGATGGCTTGTCCGGTAGCTTTGGGCGTACCTTTCACTTACTACACCGATATTCTCACAGTCTTACCCGCCCCATTGCCAGCAGAAGAACTAACTACACATCTGTTGATAACTGATGCAGCAGCAATTATGAAGCTAGGTCGTCACTTTACCAAAGTCCGGGATATTCTGCATAAATTAGGGCTAGCATCACGAGCAAGATATATTGAGCGGGCATCAACGTCACAGCAACGAATTATACCCCTGGATGAAGTCGATCCAGATAAAGTACCCTATTTCTCAATGATTGTAATCCCAACTAAAAATCGATTGTAAAATTTTCTGCCCCCCTGCTCCCTCATAGCCCTGCAAACCACTCATATCCTTGATCCTCCCAATAACCTTTAAGAGGTAACAAATTGCTGACAAATGTAATTTGAGTTACCCACTTGCTTTGTTTGTAGCCCAGTTTAACTGGGGATGCTAGACGCATAGGCGCACCATTATCAACTGATAAAGGTTGTCCATTCTTTTGATAAGCCATCAGCGTTTGCGGATGGACAGCAGAAGCAAGATCCCAACTTTCATAATAGCCATCAGCAGATTTAAAGTAGACATAACGGACATTTGACTTAGGCTGTACCAGCGCTACCAAGTCTCGCAATCGCACACCTCCCCATTGAACGATCGCAGCCCAGCCTTCAACACAGACATGGCGAATTACCATTGAAGTTAAGGGAAGTTTTTCAATATCCCCCATACTTAATTGCATCGGGTTGCTAACCTCGCCATCAATCTTCAGGCGAAATTGTGCCGGATCGATTTGCGGCGTGAAATCAAAGGTATTAACCAGCAATTTGTCCGCTTCTATGGCACTTACAGCAAATTCTGGAACTGGTTTCTGACTTAACAGGAGTGCTTCTAGACGTTGGTTTAGCGGCTCAGATATTTGCCGCAGATTATCTGAGAACAAATTTGTCCCACAGCCACCTAAAAGAAAGCCTACCCCTGAAAGTCCAGATACTTGGAGTAATCGACGACGGGATAGGGTGCGTTTGGGAAGAATCAGACTCATAAGACCTCTACAGGAACATAGACTTAACTAGACGGATGCTTCCTACCTTCAGGGCAAGTAAGGAATGAGCAATTGTAAACAGTATGACTGTAGGAACAGTAATAAAGTGAACAGTGCGGAGAGTTTGCCAACTACCAAACAGCCCCGAAAGCCAATGCAATTGGGCAGGTTTGTACATCGCCAGACCACTCAAAATTGCCAGCAGCAACACGGGAATGATAGCAGTATAAACTAGCCGATGCCATGCGTAATTTTTGCGCTTTGGGTTCTGGCTGACTTGCAATGCTTTTAAATCACCGCCATCGGCAAAGCGACGCTGCCAACGACGAGTTACAAAGATATAGATTCCATACCAAAGTAAGTTTAGCGAAAATAGCCACATAGCAGTAAAATGCCAGTTTCTGCCACCGCCTAGCCAACCTCCCAGCAAGATAAAGTCAGGAAATTGCCAACCTGCACGCCCGCCAAATACTGGATTAGCATTATATATTTGCAATCCGCTACCAATCATCAAGATGAGACTGATGATGTTAATCCAGTGAAAGGTCTTTGAGAGGAAAGTCTGACTTGGTGTTGAGCGGGATTTACGTTTAGATGAGATCATACCAATTTTGAATTTTGGATCTTAGATTTTTAGATTGTTCCCACTCAGACCTTTGGATTGGGTTTTCTAATCCAAAATTGGCACGCTTAAGGCTGTCTCACAGAGGTTGAGTAGGAAAGAAGGGAGCCAACCAAAGTTGTATCTGAACATCCCAACCGAGAAGAATAGCAATTGCTGTGGCTGCGATCGCTACACCACCAACGCGCTGCAACGCTGCACTGTGGGGGCGGAGATTGAGCATTCGTTGGCTGAATAATCGCCCACCGTAAGCGATCGCTAACAGAGGTAAACCTGCTCCGATTCCATAAACAACCAGCAGCCAAAATGCACCTGCGACTTGATGATTAACTGCCGCTAAGACTAAAATTCCTCCCAAAACTGGCCCAGCACAGGGAGTCCATAAAAGCCCTAACTGAGTCCCTAACCAGAATTCTCCCATAAGTCCGATTCGTGGGGGTTTCTTAGCCCAATTAGCAATGGGAATATAAGTAAATATTCTGTAACTCCAGGTGGGAAAAATTGCCAATAATCCTAAAAATAAAAGGAATGCGATCGCGCCACTCCTTAATAAATTAGCCAAACCCGTAAACCAGGCTGATGTTACACCGATTAAACTACCTGCCAGTGCAAAACCAGCGATTAATCCCCCCACCAGCGCGACTGGGCCGTAAGTATGGGATTGGAGCGAGCGGCCTAATAGCACAGGCAAAATCGGTAAAACACAGGGTGAAAGGACATTCAAAACTCCTCCGAACAAAGCCAGACTGATTGATAAAGTAGAAGTCGTCATAATTGCTTCTACCCCAATAGCTGGCGGATAGTTTGCTCTGTTTTTTCGTATGCCCCTTCACCAATATGGTCATATTGTAGTAAACCTTGGCGATCGGCTAAAAACGTATGGGGCCAATACTGATTTTCGTAGGCGTTCCAGGTTTTATACTCGTTATCAACTGGAACCGGATAAGTAATTTGGTGTTTTTGTAACGCCTTTTTTATATTATTCGGATCTCGCTCAAAAGCAAACTCTGGTGTGTGGATACCAATCACCTTGAGTCCCTGCGCCTCATACTGCCGATGCCATTTAGTAATGTAGGGCAGGGTACGCTGACAGTTAATACAAGCAAAAGTCCAAAACTGGATCAGAATAACGCTGCCTTTGAGATTAGCGATCGCTAAAGGGCTAGAATTAAGCCACTGACTGATACCCTGAAACTCTGGTAAACTCTTACCTGCCGGAGTTTTAACAATAGTTTCCGAGTCTTGCATATTGTTACTTTTTGCAGGAGAAATAGAAGGGGCATTCACTTTTCTAAAGTTAGAAAATGTTGTAGCTGCACCGATTCCGACAACCCCTAAGCCAAGATAAAAAAGTAACTGACGGCGGTGGAGCAGGTTGTGATTCATCAGAATTTCTCCTGTTGAGGTAAAAGCGCCAAAGTATAGGGATTGGCTCAAAATTTTCCTGGTAAGCAGCCCCTAATCTTAGTACAAGAAAAGCGAGACGCAAGGCTAGGGCTTGGTGGAAGCCGGGGATTGCTTCATAGCATCGCCAGCTTTGTCTTTGCCCATTGTATCTTTACCCATTGCACCGCCAGCTTTATCTTTGCCCATTGCATCTTTACCCATCGCATCTTTACCCATTGCACCGCCAGCTTTATCTTTACCCATCGCATCTTTACCCATTGCACCGCCAGCTTTATCTTTGCCCATCGCATCTTTACCCATTGCACCGCCAGCTTTATCTTTGCCCATTGCATCGCCAGCTTTATCTTTGCTCATCGCAGGAGAGGCTTCAGGGGCAATTTGATTGTTGCTTGCAGGACTGCTAGAGCAAGCAGTGAGACTGACGGTTAAACTTAAACCAGCAATTAAACAAAGTATTTTCCAGTTCATATTTATTTTTCGTCCTTTGGATAGTTCTTTTTGTATTGATTGACTCAGGGAAATTAAGCTATAGCACATTCTTAAAGGCTATTGAGGTAAAAAAGATGCCTTTTTTATAGAGGATTTCATCAAACTTTTGCTACTGACATTTGATTTATCCCCAACATCCAAAGTATCTCTATGAGGACTGAGAGCTTATTGAAACTAAGCCATGATTTTCATAAATTTATCCCTTGAGAAAATTCAGTTAATTCTCAGCATTTTCTCAGGTATTCATGGTAGTTCAAAGCAGAACCTAATTTAGGTATGTATTATCTCAGCAAACCTCATGCTAAAGTGCATGAGCTATCTGAACTTTAGAAGATGCAAAAATTGGTGCTTAAGACTTGATATAAAATGTCTACGGCAGCAAGCTACGCAACCCAATTTTCTTGTGTAATATTTTGTTAGTGAAGAATATCTGCGCTTTGACGATCCTAATACTAATCTATGAGCAACAGAGGAACAAAGCGACTTTTAGAGGATGTCTAAAAAGTTTTTTGTATACACCGAATGCTTAGAGATCCCCCTAAATCCCCCTTAAAAAGGGGGACTTTAACACTCTTATTCCCCCTTTTTTAAGGGGGGTTAGGGGGGATCAATAAATATTTTATCTCAGACATCCTCTTAGAAAATTTTAGAAATCTATATAAATCTGACCATTATGCCAGCGCTAATTAGCGATTAGGGTGGGCAATGTTACCCACCCTCACACTCTAACCTGCTACAGCTTCAGCAGGGGCTGCCTGAACAGCAGTTATGGGTAGATAAACACTAACTTTTTTCCGGGTTTTGCCCTTTCTCTCAAACATTACAACACCGTCGATTAAGGCAAACAGAGTGTCATCGCTACCAATACCGACATTGTTACCAGGGTGAAATTTAGTCCCGCGCTGACGCACGAGAATGTTTCCTGCACGCACAACTTGACCGCCATAACGCTTGACACCCAGACGTTGGGCGTTAGAATCACGACCGTTACGTGTACTACCTGTTCCTTTCTTATGAGCCATGATTTCCTCTTTTGTATCTACTTCTTTTTATTATTCAGCAGCAACTTCAACTTCTTCAGCAGGAGTCTCATCTAAAACGGGGCTTTCCTTCTCCGCTTCTCCTTGGGCAACAAACACTTCACCGTTAAGGGTGATGGAGTCAATCATAAGTCTGGTAACTTCTTGACGATGCCCCCGTTTTTTGCGGGTTTTCTTTTTCGGCTTCATCTTGTATACCAAGACTTTACGACCTCTGTAATGTCGCATTACAGTCCCTTCTACAGTCGCACCTGTCACTAGTGGCTGTCCAATGCTGACTTCGCCATCGTGCTGAACGAGTAATACGTAGTCTATTGTAACTTTTTCATCTGGTTCGATCGGAAGCAGTTCAATATCATAAAACCGCCCTGGCTCTACTCGTATTTGTTTGCCGCCAGTTTCAATAATTGCGTAGGTCATTAAATTGTCCTTGAGGTTGCCGTACAGGTAGCTGGTTTTGATCTCTTGTAGAGAGGCTTTTGCCAGCCTTTGTAATATGTCTACCTGATCCGAGCAGGAATTAGACAGACAATCTAATATCCTATTTTATTCACAGGTGGTAAGTCAAGCTTTTATTTGCCAAAATTCGTGGTGGCGATCGCTTACCCAAAAATCAGAATTCATGCTTATTAGTTCAATAATGCTTCCATCTTAGGGCTGACTTTTATAAACTAGTAGAAATATTTTAGACTCAAACTTATAGTTTCTTGTCAATATCCACATATTTTTATGCTTTGTTTTAAGATTAAATTTACAGGCTTAATCTAATAGTTCTTTACAGAATTTAGGGAATTGACAAAATCAAATTTTTACATTCAAACCTGATATTCAAAACAGGAGATGGATTGTCATGACACAGCAAAATGCTACCCGACTTTTTCAAGCAGTAAAACAAGATCAAGCATTACAGCAAAGACTCAAGGCAACAGCGGATCCAGAAGCCTTCGTTAAGATTGCCAAAGAGCGTGGCTATGATTTCACGGCTGATGAACTGGAAAATGAAATCAACAAGTTATCTGAAGAAGATTTAGCCGCTATTGTCAATCCAGGATGGGGAACTAGACGACACCTTAATCCTAGATAATTTCTATTCTAAGAAACTGAAAGTATAGGAACAACTGAATTAACAAGTTTTGCTCCTCAAGGGATACCGTTGCATCATCTCCTTGAGGAGCATTTATATTAAACTAAGCAACTCTGCTTCCGATCTCGCCACCTGCTTAACTAATGAGTTAGGATGACTATATTTTAATCAGGTGATATGGAAAGAATAGAAGTTGAGCAAAGAACCATTTTAATTGGTTTGGCGGGTAGTCACGGCTATGGCTTAAATCGTCCTGATTCAGACTTTGATTATCGGGGAATATTTATCGCACCCAAAAGGTACTACTTGGGATTCGATCGCATCGAACAAAAAGATACTGGTTGGGATGAACCAGGAATATTTCCATTTGTTGATGGTAACAAAGACACAGTTATATATGAATTAAGAAAAATCCTCCAGTTATTAGCGGGTGCAAATCCAAATGTTTTAGAATTGCTCTGGTTAAATAACTATCCTTTCGTCAACACAGTTGGACAGCATTTAATTAATCATAAGCAGCTATTTTTGAGTAAGAAGGTAAAACATACTTACACTGGTTATGCCTTTGCTCAAATCAAAAAGATGGAAACTCATCGTAAATGGTTATTAAAGCCACCGCAAAAAAAACCAATCCCATCTGACTTTGCCATAGAAGACGAAGCACCCCTCAGTAAAGATGAGCTAAATGCTTTTCTGGAGTATCTTTATAACTTAATCAGAGGACGGATTGAGTTTTTGGAAGAAGCGGAGCAATTATACCAATTGTTAACAGCAGATATTGATTTTAAAGGTGTCTTAAAACAATATACTTTGCCCGATGAGACTTTAGAATATACTCAACATTTAACCAATAGCCGTAAAGATTTTATCCGTCTGCTTCAAAAAAGCCAAAGTTATCAAATAGCTTTAAGAGAATGGAAAGCTTACTTATCTTGGCAAGAAAATAGAAATCCGGCTAGGGCAGAAATGGAAAGAAAATCAGGTTTTGACCTTAAACATGGGATGCACTGCATTAGATTGTTACGCAGTGGAGTAGAAATATTGCGACAAGGTGAAGTGATTGTAGATAGAAGAATAGCTGGTGATGTTGAGGATTTAAAAGCTATTTTAAAGGGTGAGTATTCTTATGAGCAGGTGATGAAAATGGCAGAAGATTTAGTTGCAGAAATGGAAGTTGTTTACGAACAGTCTGCCCTACCTCACAAACCTGATTTGGAGCAAATTAATGACTTGTGTATGGAATTAGTAGAAATGCAAAATTGGTAAATAAAAAAGTGAAGCCTTGGGAATTATGAGTTTTTAACTCTGACATTTTATAACCTGAAAATTAGGAAAGGGAAAGTAATTCCCAATTCTCTCCCTTTCCTTAAAAGCTACTTCCTTTCTGGATGCGCTGCATCCTCTGGTGAAGGATTACCCATCTGATTAATTGTGGCAATCATCTGATATAATCGCCCTAAATCGCGTTGATTGAAGTACAAAATGAGGCGGGGCAGTTCAGCAGTTTCATCTTGTGCTTCTTGAGGTAATGCCTGACTTTTTTCAATCCGTCCTTTAACAAGAATGTCACCAAAATCAGCATTGAGTTGCTTTACAAGAACCTCTGATATATCTGTCTTCAAGCGAATGACTAATTGATCGCTGACATAACGACAGGAGTGATAAACCTGGTAAAAACGAGTAATGGCATCACAAGCGACATCCAGATTATCTGTCACCGTGTAAAGGCTGGGGTCTTCAGGACTGACAAGACCATTTTCCACTAATTGCTTATCAATATATTTGCTCCAAGATCGCCAATAATCACCACCAGGGCGATCGATTAAAACCAGAGGGACTGGGCCAAATTTACCATTCTGGGTTAATGTCATACATTCAAAAGCTTCGTCTTGAGTGCCAAAGCCTCCCGGAAATAAGGCTATAGCATCACTTTCTTTAAGGAGAAAAAGCTTGCGGGTAAAGAAATATTTAAAGTTAATTAGCTTGGGATCGCCTTCTATAAAAGGGTTTGCTTCCTGTTCAAAGGGTAACTGAATGTTTAATCCAAAGGAATTTTCTCGCCCAGCGCCTTCGTTACCCGCCTGCATGATTCCACCGCCGCCGCCGGTCATCACCATAAATCCTAATTGAGAAATAGTACGAGCAAACTCAAGGGCCATTTGGTACTCTGGTGTATCTGGTGCTAGCCGAGCAGAACCGAAGATGGTGACTTTGCGAACGTGTCGGTAATCATAAAACAACTGGAAACCGCGTTCCATATCTGCTAATGCAGCCGACAAGATTTTCCAGTCAAGACGCTCAATCTCGGTATCAGCTAGACGAACAATGGTAGCAAGTGCTTGCTGAATAAGTTGCCGATTTTTTAAAGTCGGTAAACGAGCGATTAATTCAGCGATATCCGCCTGTAAAGACTCTAATGTGTCAAATGACGCAGATGAAGTCATGAGAACTGCTGCAACAATGGCATTATATTCTACGTGAATGGCTCACACTCTAGCAAGCGGGATATAGCCCTGTAATGTAGAGTTAGAACTCTCCGAACTTGGCGCTTTAACCTCTTGTCTTTGTGTTCTCTGTGTCTAGAGTGGTTTGTTTATTTGGATATTTGATAAGCTTTAACAAAATAACAGTTAAAAAATCTAACAATTTTAGTAAACATACTCACTACATTTGCCACCCTTGTATTTTTAGGTAAATGTAGTTTTTTAGGTATTTGTAAAGTGTTGGGGAGTCTAGCAGATGAAGATACTGGTACTGAGTTGGGAGTTTCCGCCCAGGATTGTTGGGGGAATTGCGCGGCACGTAGCGGAGTTGTACCCAGAACTGGTAAAGCTAGGGCATGAAATCCACCTGATTACGGCCGAGTTTGGTCAGGCATCAATGTATGAGGTGGTTGAGGGAGTAAAGGTACATCGCGTGCCTGTGGCGTATAGTAACGACTTTTTCCACTGGGTAGTCAATCTCAACCTGAGTATGGGACATCATGGTGGTAAGTTGATTTTGGAAGAAGGGCCGTTTGATTTAATTCATGCCCATGATTGGTTAGTGGGAGATGCAGCGATCGCTCTCAAGCATAGTTTTAAAATACCACTAGTTGCCACAATTCATGCTACAGAATACGGACGCTACAACGGTATTCACACAGATATCCAAGGCTATATAAATGGCAAAGAAAACTTGCTGGCTTTCAACGCCTGGCGGATTATCGTTTGTAGTGATTATATGCGCCAAGAAGTAGAACGAGCATTACACAGTCCTTGGGACAAAATCGATGTCATTTATAACGGTATCCGAGCCGAAAAGAAGCAGCATCACGTAGATTTTCATGCGCTGGATTTTCGCCGCCAATTTGCCACAGACAATGAGAAAATCGTTTATTACCTTGGTCGTATGACTTACGAAAAGGGTGTACCGATATTACTCAATGCTGCACCCAAGATCCTTTCAGAAATGGGAGGTAATGTTAAATTTGTCATCGTCGGTGGCGGCAATACTGACCATCTCAAGCGTCAAGCCTGGAATTTAGGAATTTGGCATCATTGCTATTTTACCGGTTTTCTCTCCGATGATTACTTGGATAAATTCCAAACTGTCGCTAATTGTGCTGTGTTTCCCAGCCTTTACGAACCCTTTGGAATTGTCGCTTTAGAAAGCTTTGCTTCCCGTGTTCCCGTAGTGGTTTCTGATACTGGTGGTTTTCCCGAAGTAGTGCAACATACCAAAACAGGTATTGTGACTTGGACGAACAATCCCGATTCTTTAGCTTGGGGAATTTTGGAAGTCTTGAAAAATCCAGGTTATCGGCAATGGCTGGTAGATAACGCTTATGAGGATTTAGAGCGCCGCTTTAGCTGGCCAAAATTAGCTAGGGAAACTGAAGAAGTATATCAGCGAGTTGTGCAGGAGCGATCGCAAATTACCTGGTAATCAATCAAGTATACTGTTCTATGTATGACATTAGGGACAGCTTCATTTAGCTGTCCTTGACCAGTGGATAAATGTAAACTTTGTTTAAAGTTGCATAAAATCCTAATGAACTTTTGATAAATCCACAATAGGCACTGCTGTAATTTCTTCAGCAGTGCAAATCTAATCTGGTTTTGGCGTTGCTTAATAGCAGTATGTATCAATCCAAAGAATAGAGACGGGATAGTTCACACCTCTACAAAGGTTTTGAAATCAAACTGAATCAGCAACGCCAAACTTTCCTATTCAGTCATCTCCTAGAAAGAAATCTAATTTATGGCGATCTCAACCGAACTAAGTGTTAACTCAGGTACGTCTGCGATCAAAGCCTCTACCCATACTGGAATGGGGGCTATTCCCTACAAAGGAGGAACAGCCTTTCGGGTTTGGGCGCCATTTGCTTCAGCAGTTTACGTGGCTGGAGATTTTAATCAATGGTCTACAACAGCAAATCTCCTCGCCTCGGAAAATAATGGACACTGGTCTGTGGATGTTCCTGAAGCTAAAGAAGGTCAAAAGTACCGCTATGTGATTCAAGGTGATTTCATTCCGGCTGATTCTGTATGGTGGCGTACCGATCCCTACTGCAAACATGTCCTCGATAATGACGGCGCGGATGGTGTAATTGTCGCAGATAAGTTTGACTGGGGAAGTGATACCTTCAATATGCCACCCTGGAATCAATTGGTAATTTATGAGTTGCATGTAGCTTCTTTTAATAGAACCGAGAAAAAGCCCGGAGATTTCGGTTCAATTATCAAGAAACTAGGAATATTAAAAGACTTAGGCATCAATGCCATTGAACTGATGCCGATTTTTGGTTTCCCAGGAGAATACTCTCTAGGTTATAACCCTGCTTTCCCCTTTGATATAGAAAGTAATTATGGCGATCCTAGTCAATTTAAAAACTTTGTCAAAGAAGCCCATAAAGTTGGCATAGC
Organism: Nostoc sp. 'Peltigera membranacea cyanobiont' 213; assembly: GCF_002245975.1. Taxonomy (NCBI): domain Bacteria; kingdom Bacillati; phylum Cyanobacteriota; class Cyanophyceae; order Nostocales; family Nostocaceae; genus Nostoc; species Nostoc sp. 'Peltigera membranacea cyanobiont' 213. The sequence goes on from NZ_NOLI01000033.1 coordinate 17,270, forward strand.
CGTCATTCTCGATGTAGTTTATAACCATTTTGGTAGTGGAGAACTAGATTATTCTCTACGGCGGTTTGATGGTTGGAATCAAAATAATGGGGATGGAATCTATTTCTACAACGATGAACGCGTCAAAACCAAGTTTGGCCCTCGCCCAGACTACGGACGGGGCGAAGTGCGGCAATATATCCGTGATAATGCTCTGATGTGGCTGGAAGAATATCATATAGATGGTTTACGGTTTGATTCTACTGTGAACATTCGTAATATTTACGGCAAAAACAACGAGCCTGCAAATGATATTCCAGAAGGCTGGAGTTTGATGCAACGGATCAACAATGAAATCGATAGCAAGATGCCGTGGAAGATTACCATTGCCGAAGACTTGCAAAATAACGAATGGATTAACCGTAGTACAGGAGCCGGGGGAGCAGGATTTGATTCTCAGTGGGGTAGTTCGTTTTATTATCCGATTTTTGAAGCGGTGGTGGCTCCAAGTGATAGCGCCCGTAATATGTACAGCGTTCGGGACGCAATTTTGCAAAGGTTTGAAACTGATGCTTGGAAGCGAGTTATCTACAGCGAAAACCATGACGAAGTAGCGGATCTTAACCACAAAGTTCGCCTCCCAGAAGCAATTTGGCGTGGTAATGCAGATAGCTGGTTTGCCCGCAAACGCTCTACCTTAGCAGCATCTCTCGTGTTTACATCTCCTGGAATTCCGATGATTTTTCAAGGTCAGGAATTTCTGGAATGGGGAAGTTGGAAAGACTCTGGCACTTTAGATTGGAGTAAGAAAGATAAATTTAGTGGTATTTGGAATCTTTATCAGTCGTTAATTCGCCTCCGCCGTAACTGGAATAACAATACTAGAGGTTTGCAGGGACAGCATGTAAATGTACATCATGTCAACAATAACGACAAAGTTATTGCCTTTCATCGTTGGGACAACGGCGGGGCAGGGGATGATGTAGTTGTTGTTGTGAATATGGGCGATCGCTCCTACGATAGCTATAGTCTGGGCTTTCCTCGTGGCGGAACTTGGAAGGTAAGATTTAACAGCGACTGGAACGGCTACAGCCCAGATTTTGGCAACCATCTTGGTTATGATACCTTTGCCGATCGCAATGACTCTGATGGAATGCCCTTCCGTGCCAATGTTGGCATTGGCCCTTATAGTGTCTTGATTCTCTCTCAATAACAAGACTTATACAAAACTACATGCGCTCTGGGCAATTCTTAAACAATTCGTAATTCATAATTTGTAATTACGAATTACGAATTACGAATTACGAATTACGAACTATGATGAATTGCCCCTACTTGAGAATAGGGATTCCGGCTAAAGTTTTACATAAGTTCTGTGAGGAATACAGTCATGAAAGCGATCGTCATGCATGAAAGAGGAGATGCAGAAGTCCTGCACTACGAAACCTTTCCAACACCGAAACCGATCGCTAATGAGGTTTTAGTCAAGGTTCATGCTGCTACGGTAAATCACACAGATATATTTCACCGCTCAGGAAGGTTTTTTATTCAAAAAAATTTGCCCCATATTTTGGGTATGGATGTAGCAGGGGAAATCGTAGAATTGGGTACAGGGGTAAAAGATTGGCAAATAGGCGATCGCATAGTTGCTACTTTTGAAGCCTTGGGAAGAGAAAGAAATGGTGCTTATGCCGAATATACCACCCTCCCAATCAACCAACTCCACCGTATTCCCGATGGACTAAGTTACATTGACGCTGCCAGCATTGGTTTAGCTTTCACAACTGCTTGGATTGCCCTATTTTATAATGGTGTGCTAAAACAGGCAGAGCGAATTGCGATCCATGCAGCATCCAGTGGAGTGGGAACATCTGCGATTCAAATTGCGCGTTGGCAGAATGCTCAAGCGATCGCCATCAGTGATAAAAACAAGGCAGAGCGATTACACCAACTAGGAGCGGATTTTGTCCTCGATCGCCACTCTCCTGATTTAGTAGAGCAGGTGATGGAGATAACCGAGGGACAAGGCGCTACTCTTGTGCTGGACTTAGTAGGACGGACAACATTGCGATCGTCTATTAATATGCTGGCAAACAAAGGACGGATTGTTTGTGCTGGGACTCTCAGTGGTGATGTGGCAGAAATTAATGTCATGGATCTACTGATGAAAAACGCCAGCATTCAAGGTTCATTTGATCTGATTCAACCGCAAGATTTCGACCAAATATTGCAACACTTCGCCGACGGAATATTTCAACCTGCGATCGACTCCGTTTTGCCCCTACAAGAAGCAAGTGCTGCCCACAAGCGAATTGAGGACAAACAGGCATTTGGTAAAATTATCCTCGTGCCTGAAGCAGAAGATCGCGGTTGAAGAAGAATTCAGAATAAAGACCAGCAAATCATAGATTTGTTAGGAGTCTTGAACCCATTTATTCAGACGCGACTCGAAAATACTCGCTAACACTGCGCTATCGCAGACTTGCTATCCGTCAGCCATACAGAATACATTCTTCATTCTGACTCCTGAATTCTGTTTTGATAAAACTTAAGAATTTTTTCGGAAATTGTTAGTCATTTTTCCGGAAAGATTAAAGTTATTATTGTTTCCATAAACACAACTCTTTGTGTAGTCCAGCAAAGCAAATTTGGATTGATTACCAAATGCTAACTGCTGCTATTTGTTGTGACTGAATTTGGTCGATATTTATCTACCAGGAGAAAAATTAATGGCTATTGAAATCTTGCAAACAGATGACCAATACGTACTAAACCACTGCACTAAATTTCTCGCCAGAGATAATACAGATCCTCGCCATAACTTTGGACAATTGAGTGATGACGATCCTCGCTCTCGTATTTCTGAAGCTTGGCGATTTCCGATCATTGATAGTTACAGCGATGGTAATGATTTTGTTAAGAGTTATTCTTCCAATGTAGTGACTTTCGTATATCAGCAACCAGGAGCCACGCCACCAAAAAATGTTGCTGTGATTGGAACCTTTGCCAACCTTTATGAACCAATTCCACTCAAGCCAGTCAACTTCGTTGGAGAACCCACAGGATATTATGCTTTATCGATTATCGTACCGAAAGGACAATTTCACACCTACAAATTTATCGTCGATGGGCAGGCAATAATAGACCCAGTAAATCCTCAGCGTACCCAGCTTGACAACGGTCAATTATGGTCGCGATTTTTTACCCAATTATGTACTGAGCCATTGAACTTTGAAGATTGGGAATTTGACATTGTAGCTCGATTAGTAGATCATATTTTGCCTTTCCGAACTAAGGAAGGGGAAAACTTTTTGAACCGTTATTACAATTTTTTGGGTAAACAAGATAAACAGGTGCAATACGCCTATGCTTATCGTCTAGATGAATCAGTAGGAGCAGCAAACTTTATTGACAACATTTTAGCTAGGGAAGAGAATCATCATTTAATTGATTACAAAATTTGCTTAGGTCAAATTAGCCGGATATTACGGCAGCGCAATCCCTACGTTGAGCCAAAAGATGTCTCTAAAGAGTTGTACATCGACCTGTATAACGAAATGGCTACAAACAAAGTTAACGGTTGGAATTATCAGCAATATCAAGAACCCCTTTTCTTCCTGCAATTACTGCGCCGCCACACATTTACAGGTGCATTTTCTCATCCTAAATATGGTGGAAATGTGGGAGGAACAGGTTGGGCTTATCTATCAGAAAGGTATACAGATAAGAGCGGCAAAACCTTATTTGATTGGCGCAGAGCGATAGAAGCACCCCTTGGACTTAACAGCGATTATCGAGGCTAATTGATTTTCCCAGGAGAAGATATATGCAAACAGAATTTGATGTAGTGATTATTGGTAGTGGCGCTGGAGGTTCCCCCATTGCCTACACTTTAGTGAAGGCTGGGAAATCAGTGCTGATTCTGGAAAAAGGCCCACTATTTCGACCCCAGTATCAGAATCCTCAAGGGTTAAGTGACTTTAAGCGCGATGAATTGTTTGCTGATGGCCCAGAAAAGCGTATCCGCGTTCCTGGAGTTGCTAATCAGAACGAAGCCTTTTATTCTAGCCACGTTGAACCAGATATTAACGATGAGCCGCATATCTACCGCGATCCCAATGGACAAGATCGAGCCACAATTGAAGGTTATACGGCTCAAGTAGTAGGCGGTGGGACTCAACTTTATGGTGGTGTTTCCCTACGGTTCACCCCTACTGATTTACGCCTCCAAAGCTTTAATGCTGGACGTAAAGACTTAAAGAATGACCCAAATGGGGATGTGCAGAGAGAAGCGCGTGATTGGCCTGTCAGTTACGACGAGCTAGAACCGTACTATGTGAAAGCCGAATACCTTGTAGGTCTTAACGGTACAGCCGACAATCAACTCAAGTCTTTTAGTAAAGATAGCTATCAACCGCCCCTAGAACCTAACCCAATTAGCAACTATGCGAAATTTGGTATGGACAAGCTAGGCGAACAATTGGGTAAAGGTCAGCCGATTAAGCCCTACCGCACACCGCTAGCGGTGATTACCCGCGATCATCAACCCAGTGGACGCAAAGTTCCTAAAGATCCCGAAACCATCAAAACCAGTTATGTGAACCGCTTTGGCTGTCCTCTGGGTGTGAAATCAAGTACTTGGGTATCTTTACTTAGCCCGATCGCTAACCAACCAAATTTTGAAATTCGGACAAATTGTGTAGTTACTCATCTTGAAAGTGAGGGATCGAAAGTTAGCCGAGTCGTGTACCGCGATCCGAGCGGCAAAACCCGGTTTGCTCAAGGAAAGTTGGTAATTGTGGCTTGTTCTGCCATTGAATCGATTCGGTTGCTGAAGCTGTCAGGACAGCTGAGTTCCGAATTCAATAAACGCATCAACCAAAATGATTTATTAGGTAAATACTTCCTTACCCACTGTTTTGGAGGTGCTAGTGCCCTGATGCCCACTCGCAGCGATAAAACCTTAGCCTTAGATGCTGATTGGGCAACCGATGCTTGCGCCACTGACGACTTTCTCAAAAGCAGAGGACTTTGGGCTGGAGGGGCAATCTACAACAATACTTCCGATCAAGCATTGCCTATTTCTCTGGGACGTACCCACGGTAGTCGGGATTTAGACACACTTTGGAAAGGCTTCATCGAAGATACCAGTTTAGCGGCTCAAGGGTTGACGGACTTTTTGGACAACAACATGGGTAGGGGTTTATCCGTCAGCTTTATGGCCAATCAAGTACCCCTGAAGACCAATCGAATTGAACTCCATCCCACAATTAAAGATAAGTGGGGTCGTCCTGTGGCTCACATCATCAAAGAATGGCACAGCCACGACAGGTATCTCATGGACACCTTGGCGGAAATGTGCGGCCAGGTTTTGAAGTTGGGTGGTAATTCAATTCCAGGCGAATTCAAATTTGAATTTCAAGGTCAAGGTGGCGTGTACCTGGCAGAAAACGCTTTAGCACGGATTGCTAACCATATTCTTGGCGGAGCTAGGTTTGGTACTGACCGCAAAGACTCGGTGCTAGACCGCAATTGCAAAGTTTGGGACTTTGATAACCTCTACGTCACCGATGGCTCATTTATGCCGACATCGGGAGGCGCAAACCCTACGTTGACAATTCAGGCCAATTCTTTTCGGGTAGCTGACGAATTACTTAAGAGGCTTTAACTTTATGGACCCAGCATTTAACGACATTCAAACTAATCCGTGGAACGAGATTTTTAAAGTCGTCTTTTTTCCCGATCGCATTTACCATGCCGAATATCTCAACGCTACCCGCAGCCCCCGTTACCGTTACAACGTGCGAGAGGTTCGCAGCTACTTGGGGATCAATGCTCTGAAGGGAGAGGTATATTTGGATGGAAAGTTTATCAGTAATTTTCTGCGACTGGAATATAGATCCAGTCGTTTAGTAGAGCAAGTACGCGAGAAAAAACGGTTACTCAGTAATGGTGTAATTGCTTGGGTGAAGCTGTTACCGGAAGATGAAAGCAAGAAAGGAGAAAGCAGGGTAAAGCTGCACTATTGCCCGTGGATTGATGCTTACGAAGTGGAAATTTGGGAAACCTTAGAAGCTCCTAATACCAGTTACCACGATTTTCAGATTTTGGATCAAATGGGGCGCAATGGGCCAATTACGCGGGTTAAGGCATTTAACCCAGCTTTGCGAGATATCAAAGCACTAAAGCAGATAGAATTAGCATTTCGTGAAAACGATCGCAATTTACCCACTGGCTACCAAATTAGCGATGCTGATGCGTGTTGGGATAATGACTATTCGCGATCGCACCAAGAACCCCGGACTCAAGAACCCAGTTCACAGCAAAACACCATCAAAGATGAAAACTACCTAATTAACTTCCAACGCGGTTGGTTCTTACAAGCACCAGACATTCAGCCTGTGCGCTATCGGAATGCAATGATGGATGGCGACAATCCAGACAGAACAGACGACAACATTATTGATATGCGCTGGATTGTTCAACGGGAACTAGGCGGTTCCAACATCTTCTTCCACGAAGTGACAATTCCTCCCGGCAAAGTGGAAGGCACTCACCAACATATTGGTACAGAAGAATTGTACTACATCACCGAGGGAGAAGGCATTGCTTATATGCGTGTCGGCGACGATCCAGCCACAGACAAATACCCAACTGTCGAACGTCAAGTCATGGGACTGGGGAACCGCGAATTTAAAGAACTCCCGGTGAAATCAGGTAGCATCATTTTTACCAAAAGTGGTGGGATGCATGGCATTCGTAACCCTGGTACAAAACCCCTGAAGTTCGTTGCTTTCTTATATCACACAATTTAATTTTCGTACCTAATTCTGAACAACTGTTGCTATGTTTATTGTTCATTCTGACAGTGTTTTTAAAGTCGATCCCAATACCCCGCCTGACTATAATCGGGGTAATCCGTTGCTGAAGTTGCTGAATTTTCTCGAACGCGCCCAACTTGCCGCTGAACGTGAATTCTATTTAACAGGGGAGTCGCAATACCTATTTCCTTATGAGTCTCTAGTTTTATATGGGCCTCAGGGGAATGATGCGAATATTCTCGACCCAACTGTGCAGGATAATAAAACAGATTTCCAAAAGCAAAATGTCAAGGATTTTGTTAGTACCGATACCTTTTTAATTCGGGGTTTGGTGACTGTGGGAGACTGGACGGGGCCGTTTTTGCGAGTTTCTTACCGTGGCGGCCCTGACACTAAGCTATCTATTGCTGCTAACCATAAATTGGGGGAAAAGATTAAACTCTGGATTAAAGTCGCAGGTGTGGCAACTCCAGCGTTGATTTTGGTGCCGTATAATCCCTTAAGCGATCGCTATGAAGTAGAGTTTTGGGGTTATCCAGGCAACGATCTGCGAAATCAACTAGACGATAAAGGACGCAATGCCCTAGATCGCGGCGAACTCCAGGTAAGAAATGATTTAGTACATGGCAGCATAGCAGACTTCAACCGGGAAGCATTAAGCGATCGCTATATACTAGATGTCGCCCCCACAAATACCATGCATCCTATATTACCTCTGCATGTAGAGCTTGCTTGGGCAGACTTTAGCGAGAAAATTTGGGACTCCCAAAATGGGGCAAACTACCAGTACGAATTCAACATGATTGTCCGGGGATGGGATCACTTTTTAGGAACAGGTATCAGTCCTAATCCTCACGGTGGTATTGGCTTTTTAGAGTATCGTAATTTAATGTCTAATTATGGGCGCTACTCTAGTAAACCGGAATTGGGCCGCCAGTTAAACTCATGGAACTTCAACGCCTTTGGTACTAAGAATCATGGCAACGGTTTTGAACGATTCTTTGCCGTAGATTACATGGATTTGCACGTTCTCAATGCTAGTTGTGGGATTGGTTTACATCGCCATCGTGATAACCAGGAAGTTTTTCTGATGATGGATGGCCAAGGCTTTATGGTAGTAGGTGATTGGTGCAAAATGCCAGAGCGAGAACGCTGCTTTGAAATCCGTACACTACAAGCCGGACACTTTGCCATGCTCAAAGGTGGTAATCTTCACGCTTTAATGAATGCTACCGATGAACAAGTTTCGCTGTTTATGTTTGGGGGATATGATTAGTGTAACTTTGATAACATTATGGACTTCCAACAAATAAATTATCTAATCTTGTGGGGTATTTTTTTATTTGGAAGTCCCTAACGAAAACAGAATTAGATTCTTTGTCGGCATTCCCAGTTATTCAGAATATTTTTAAATATTCTCAGCAACTACGGAAGAATCTAAAGAGTGACAAGTAATACCTAGTCTATTTGAGATTTAATCTGACCAGAATTAAACGCCACAAGCAATGTGGAGATTTTTGTATAGTAGCGCAGAGAATTAATGATTACTCTGCGTTATTTTGTGTGAAAAAACAGTACAAGCCCTGTACGCTGGAAATTTTACCCACTAAGGTGCGACAGTTAAGCTAATGCGCGTCTAAATTGCATATTTTTCGTTAAGACTGTCATTTGTCATTGGTTCTTCACAAAGGACAAGTTTCACGAATAAATAAGCAATTAAAATGTGTCACAGCCTAGCAATAATTGCAGTTTGCTCCAGAAGCTTAGTATGACAAAGGCATTCCCAAGCATAGCAAGGCGCTTGAAAAATATAGGAATCAAGTTGTTGAACATGGGAACCTTCCTAATAACCCGTTTTATCGAAAACTGGAAACGCTACTTCTTGGGTGACACTGTTGATGTCAGCCCTTCCCCCTCACCCTCCTTTGATGTGCGTCCTTCCTTAGCGGGCCCAGTCCTGAGTTTGGGAGGGGGTGGCCCCGATGTCGATGATGCTATCCAGTGGATGATTAACCAAGTTAGGGGAGGTAGTAACTCCGCTACCAAGGTTAATGTTGTAGTTCTCCGCACGAATGGTAATCACGATTACAATCGGCTAATTTATGCCATGAAGGGTGTAAACTTTGTGGAAACTCTTCTGATTCGCAATAGAGAAGAAGCAAACAAAGCCGAGATTTTTGAAAAAATCAAAAAAGCTGATGTAGTTTTCTTTGCTGGCGGCGACCAATGTCAATACATCCGCAACTGGAAAGATACCAAGCTTGAAGCTGCCGTTAAGTCAGTTTATCTTAAGGGAGGCGGTGTTGGCGGTACTAGTGCGGGGGCGATGATCCAAAGTGATTGTGTCTATGATGCTTGTGCTTCTTCTGAAAAAGGCATTGAAACTAGAGATGCACTCGAAGATCCTTACCGGGACATTACTTTTACTTACAACTTTTTCAATTGGAGTAATTTAAAAGGAACTATCGTAGATACACACTTCGATAGGCGGGAAAGAATGGGCCGAATTATGGCTTTCATTGCCCGTCAAATTAAGGATGGTATATCTAGCAGTGTTTTAGGCATCGCGGTTAGTGAAAGTACATCGGTTCTTGTGGATAAAAACGGTTTGGTGAAAGTTATGGGTAGGGGTGCGGCATACTTTGTACTTGGCAATCATCCGCCAGAAGTATGCGAACCGCGAACGCCTTTGACCTTTTCTAATTACAAAATTTGGAGAGTTCGCAGTGGCGACACCTTTAACTTAAGAAACAGACCAACCTCTGGGTACTATCTCAGAAGTGTTAAAAGGGGACGGATTGATTCAAATCCTTATTGATTTGGGAATGGAGAATGAGGAATTGGGAGTTAAAACTTGAAGGTTGAGCCTCAGAAGCTCAACTTTCACCCTCAGAAGCTCAACTTTCACCTTCAGAAGCTCAATTTCCACCCTCAGAAGCTCAACGTCCACCCTCAGAAGCTCAACGTTCACCCTCAGAAGCTCAACTTCCACCCTCAGAAGCTCAACGTTCACCCTCAGAAGCTCAACGTTCACCCTCAGAAGCTCAACGTTCACCCTCAGAAGCTCAACTTTCACCTTCAGAAGCTCAACTTTCACCTTCAGAAGCTCAACTTTCACCTTCAGAAGCTCAACTTTCACCTTCAGAAGCTCAACGTTCACCCTCAGAAGCTCAACGTTCACCCTCAGAAGCTCAACGTCCACCCTCAGAAGCTCAACGTTCACCCTCAGAAGCTCAATTTCTAAGTTTTAACTCCCCCTCCCCAATGCCCAATACTCCTCTACTTTTTACCAGGGAACTACACCATTCTCATCAAAAAAACCGCCGCTAGAGCCATCATCAGGTAGAGTAGCAAGTTTCACTGCTGCGATCGCTCCTTGCTCAACAGTGCGATACCCTTGATATTGATTAATGTCAGTTGCTGTGAAACCAGGGTCAGCAGCATTGACTTTAATCGAGGTATCTTTAAGTTCAGCAGCCAACAGAACTGTGATAGCATTCACCACTGTTTTTGATGAGTTATATGCAAGAAACTTAAAATTAGCGAACTCATAATTTGGGTCAGAATTCTGAGTCAGAGAACCTAAACCACTTGATAAATTAACTATTCGCCCTGCTGTTGACTTCTTTAAAAGTGGCAACAGGGCTTTTGTAACTGCAAACACTCCAAATACATTGGTTTCATAGGTTTGTCGCAGTGTTTCAATCTCAACTTGACTGGGTGGAAGGCGATCGCCTTCAGCTAGTATCCCAGCATTGTTTACAAGAATGTCAAGTTTTCCAAATTCGCTCTCGATTTGTTGAGCCGTAGAGTCGATTGTTTTTTGAGCGATGACATCAAGTTGAACCGATCGAGCATCAATCTCATTTAAACGAAGTTGATTCGCCGCTTCTTCACCACGTTTTATATCTCTTGCACCAACCAGAACAGTAGCACCTCTAGAACCTAATTGGCGGGCAATCTCATAGCCGATACCTTTGTTTGCACCTGTAATTAGCGCAACTTTGCCTTTTAAATCTTCTGACATCTTAGCCTCTCTATTTTGATAAACACTGATACTTTTTACTATTTTCGAGCAAGTCTAGTGTATATGTAGTGTGTATCAACACAACATTTATGATTTAGTAATCTTACAGAAGTCGTGATTGGCTGTCGTGTTTCCACTAGTAGTGATTCACACTTCAGATAGCGGTTAAGAAAATATTTGCGGCTTACACTAGCAATTGACTCAAAAATCATGGAAGAAGGTAGATATGCAAACCAAACAGCTTGGTAATTCGGAGCTTCACATTACCCCAATCGGCTTTGGTGCTTGGGCGATTGGTGGAGGTGGATGGGCTTTTGGTTGGGGAGCGCAGGACGATCGAGAATCTATTGAAGCCATCAATCGCGCTCTCGATCTCGGCGTTAATTGGATTGATACCGCAGCTATCTACGGTTTGGGACATTCTGAAGAGGTTGTTGCTAAGGCGCTCAAAGGTCGATCTAGTCGCCCCTACATTTTCACCAAATGCTCAATGATTTGGGATGAAAAGGGCGAAATTGGTCGCAGCCTGAAGGCGGATTCTGTACGGCGGGAAGTTGAAGCTAGTTTGCGCCGACTTGACATTGAAACCATCGATCTCTACCAAATCCACTGGCCTAACCCAGACTCAGATATCGAAGAAGGCTGGACAACTCTCGCCAAACTAAAAGATGAAGGGAAGGTTCGCTATATCGGCGTTTCAAACTTCAATGTTGAACAGTTGAAACGTATCCAGAATATTGCACCAGTTACTTCATTGCAACCGCCTTATTCACTGGTTAAGCCTGATGTCGAAAAGGAAATTCTGCCTTTTTGTAAGGAAAATAACATTGGTGTAATTGTCTATTCACCGATGCAATCTGGCTTGCTTACAGGAAAGATGACATCTGAGCGGATTGCCAATTTACCAGATGATGATTGGCGCAAAGAGAGTAGTGAATTTCAGGAACCACGTCTATCTCGTAACCTGAAGCTAGTGGAGGTGTTGCAGCAAATTGGCAAGCAATACGATCGCGCCGCCGGTGAAGTTGCGATCGCTTGGACTTTAAATAATCCGGCGGTGACAGCTGCGATCGTTGGCGCACGCAATCCCCAGCAGGTGGAAGGAATCATCGCTGCTGGGGAATTTCGCCTCAATCAGCAGGAACTAGAGCAGATTGGGGCTTTTCTGCGCGAGAATCCATAAAAGAGGTTTTGCGTAAACTTTGAATAGTTGCGATCGCATGTTTCGCGACAATATCAATCTCCTCTTGGGTATTAAACCGTCCAATACCAAACCGCACTGAAGCATAAGCTAGCTGTTGGGAACTTCCCAATGCTGTCAGAACACTGGAGGGGGCAGTATTTGCCGAGGAGCAAGCAGATCCAGAAGAAACCGCCATTACTGGCTGCAATCCTAGCAAAAGCGCGGCTCCATCCACTCCCTCAACACTGATATTCAAGTTCCCCGCCAATCGCTGTTGAGGGTGTCCATTGAGATGAATTCCTTCAAGTTGGGAAAGCTGTTCCCATAAACTTTGTCTCAAATGGGTGAGGCGTTGGGTTTCTGTTGCTTGTTCTGCCAAGGCGATTTCTACAGCTTTCCCAAAGCCAACAATTTGCGGTGTATACAATGTCCCAGAACGCATCCCCCGTTCATGTCCGCCGCCGTGCTGCTGGGGAGCTAGTTGTACTCTGGGTTCCCGCCTGCGGACGTACAGCGCCCCAATGCCCTTTGGCCCAAATACTTTGTGTGCTGTTAGCGACATCAAGTCAATTTTCATCGCTTGCACATTTAAGGGAATTTTACCAATAGCTTGGGCTGCATCGGTGTGGAAAATGATGTTGTAAGCATGGCATAGTTCCCCAATTTCTGCCAAAGGCTGTAACACGCCAATTTCGTTATTTGCAGCCATCACCGATACCAAGATCGTCTCAGGACGAAAAGCTTTGTTTAACTCAGTTAAATCTATCAATCCATCTTTTTTAACTGGGAGAATAGTAATTTCAAAACCGAGAGTTTTTAAATAGTTACAAGGGTCAATAACTGCATTATGTTCAGTTGCAACAGTAATAATATGCTGACCTTTTTTAAAATAAGCTTCGGCAACACCTTTTATAGCTAAATTATTAGCTTCTGTTGCCCCACTTGTAAAAACAATTTCTTCGGGAGTGGTATTAATTGCTGCTGCTAAAATCTCTCGCGTTTGTTTGACAGCAGCTTCTGCTTCCCACCCATAAACATGACCAATACTAGATGGGTTGCCAAACTTTTCTGTAAAGTAGGGGATCATTGCTGCTAACACTCGTTCATCTACGGGTGTAGTAGCGTGACAATCAAGGTATATCGGACGATTGGACATAATTATTAACTCAAAATTTTACTCAAATTTTTTAATCCACTTAGAACTTGATATAATTCATTTTTTCGTTTTAAAAGTGTAAATTGGTCAGACATAGCATACCTTGGCTGATTTTGTTTGGCAAGCTTGAGGAAAATAAAATCACTGCCATTTGTTACTAATCCAAAAGTAGGTTTATCTTGACTAGGATCGGCTAACATATAAGCCAGTGCTTGGGGTATGGCTTCTAAAAGAGAAAAACTAGACCTTTTAGATTCAATTACTAACAACCATAATTTTTCTTGAATAACTAAAATATCAATTTTACCCCTAATAACTTCTTCTTCATTCTCCGCAGAAATTTCTATTGATTGCTCACCTCTTATATAAAAAGGCTCATCATAAAATCCAGCTAAATTTAGTAAAGGAGATAAAACTACTAATTTGACAGTTTCTTCTGACAAAGGAGGACGCTTGACTAAACGGAGGAAATGAAGTTTTACTCTGTCTAAATCTTGCTTTTCTAAATCTGTAATTTCCGGTAAATTATCAAACCATTCGATAAAGAACGCCTCCTCTTCGGCTAACTGTAGACCAAATCTTTCTTCCAGATAAGCAAGCCCGACATTTTGTGCTTGGATAAATTGAACCATAATTTCTTGAAAAGATGTAAGTAGAACGACTTGAAAAAAACAAACTATGTAAAGTAATGTAATTTTAGCGAAAATCAGTTCGTAGTAAGGACTTTAGTCCTGATTTGAGAACTAAAGTTCTCACTACAAACCTTTAATTATTTACCCTGTTCTACTTAGTAGAATTCTTTATGACACTGCTCCAGTATTAACCTACAGATGAAGAGCAAAAATAATTAACTTAAAAGTTTTCCTAAACAAAACCTGGTTGTGTTTGGCATAACCCTAACAATTCTTGTTCTGAGTAGACTGTTTGACTTGAATTATAGACAACACAAGACCATTTTTTGGCAAACTTACACGCAAACTCTAGTGCTAGTTGCTCACTTCCTGAAGTTTTGCTGACATCAAGTAGAATGTGAGTCTACCTGCATCCAATCGTGTTTGCATGACTCACTTGGGACTTTATGTGGCTGCTAATTCCTGTAATTTAGTTAAAACTGCTTGTGCATGACCTTTGGCTTTTACGTTCGGCCAAGCATAGGCAATCATTTTATCAGGTGAGATGAGAAAAGTTGACCGAGCAACACCCATATATTCTTTGCCCATAAATTTTTTTAAGCGCCAAGCGCCGTAGGCTTCTATCAAAATATGTTCTGGGTCACTCAACAGGGTGATTGACAAGTTATGTTTGCTGATAAATTTACAATGGGACTTACCCGAATCTGGACTTACGCCTAAGATTTTTGCTCCTAGTGTGCTGAAGTCTTGATACAACTCGGTGAAATCTGTCGCTTCGGTGGTACAGCCTGGAGTGTCATCTTTGGGGTAGAAGTAGAGGACAACCCACTGGCTGCTGAGGTCGTCGAGAGTGAGTGAATTGCCATTTTGGTCAGGAGTGGAGAAATCTGGCGCTGGTTGTCCGACTTGGGGAATGTTGCTCATGATAGAGTATGAGAGGTAGCCTAAGCGTAGCTCGTCGTAGATATCGCTTTAGAATTGTACATATATTGGGCTATGCTTTCTAAACAAAAAACACCCAGAAAATAACCTTCTTCGAGTCATTAAATCCGAAAAATTGGTGGATGAAGACGGTAAAATATTTTACTGCATCCATAGCTAATGACAAACCATAACTCTTGGAACTTTTAAAACATCCTCTAATACCATTTCTTTATGAGGCTGCGCCAAATTTTCTTGGCTTCTTCTTTCTTTCTTTCTTTCTTTCTTTCTTTCTTTGTGTCCTTTGCGTCCTTTGCTGTTCGTTCCTCATATAGTTTGGCGCATCTTCATACAGAATTTGTATAAGAATTACGAATTACGTTAGCGACACGAGAAGGCAAGTCCGCGATCGCTTTTAGCGTCTCGTAGAGAGCATCATTACGAATGACGAATTATTTTTGTACGTGACGGATGACCTCAGCAACTGACCAAGCTTGAGCGATCGCACCTCTGGGTGTGTGAGGTGAGTCACCATCAAAAATCTCCGAAATAGAACCCAGACAAGCGTTAAATAGGAAGTGGTCTAGCAAGGGTTGCCAATCAAAAGGCAACGATTGTTGTGGATAAAAACGTTGCCAAGCCCGAATATATGGCCCAATTAGCCAAGTCCAAACAGTGCCTTGATGATAGGCGCGATCGCGTTGCTCTTGATTCCCCTCATATCTCCCTTTGTATTCGGGATCTCCTGGATCGAGACTGCGAAGACCATAAGGAGTCAGCAAGCTGGCAGTTACCAAATCTAGTACTTGACACCCTTGTTGTTCAGAAAATCCACAATGGTGCAGCGACAGCGCCAAAACCGCATTAGGACGAATTTGAAAATTCCGGCGATCGTCTGGCTCAATAGTATCGTACAAATAACCTAGCTGAGGATTCCAGAACTTTTGCAGCGAGGTTTTAACCTTTTCTGCTTGTAAAGCATAGCGCTTTGCTTGCTTGTTGAGACGCGCTGGATCGCCAAACTTAAGCTGGCTCAAGTGGCTCAAGCGTTCTGCCCATTGACTCAGCCAACATAACGCTGAATACCACAGTGCATTGATTTCCACTGGCTTACCGTGACGGGGAGTGACGGGGTTTGCCCCAATTACCACATCCATCCAGGTGAGGGCTACACCACGAGCATCCCAACTAATTAATCCATCAATAGCATCAACCTGGATATTGTAGTGTGTACCACCAATAAAGGCTTTGTGGATTTGTTGAACTATGGGAAATTGCTCCGCCAAAAACTCCCAGTCTTGGGTAGCTTCTAAATAAAGCCCTAAAGTTTCAATCCACCACAGCGCCGCATCAATGCTGTTATAAAGTGGTTCACCATCATCATCAGGAAATGTATTAGGCATTAAACCGTGGCGACAGGAATGCCCAAAAGTCCGTAATACTGCTTTTGCCAGGTCAAAGCGCTGTGGAGCTAGTACCAACCCAGGTAAGGCAATTAATATGTCGCGTCCTCGCTCATTAAACCAGTGATAACCAGCAATGATTGTGGGGCCTGCTATTGAACCTCGATAGACGATAAAGCGATCGCTTGCTTTGAGTAGTTTTTGCCAGAGTGGGGATTGGGAGTTGAATAACTCTTGCCTAGTCCCTCGTTCACTCCATCCAAAAATCTTGGAGAGCCGCTCTTGCTCTACTTCCACGGCTTCTGCAAAGGTTTCAGAGGTGAGAACACCTGCCGTTGAGTCGGGAAAACCTACTCGTGCTTCTAAAGTGACCACATCTCCTGGTTGCAGTGTGACTATTAAGTAACCAGGACTGTAAAGGTCTTCCTTGTCACCTAATCCCCGTTTTGTCTCTTCAGACAATCCATAATTCCAATACCAAACTGCATCTGGTTGATATTTTCCTTGTGTCCAGCGCAAGTGCCAAGGTATACCGAAATTCCCAGATTTTTTTGCTTGCAGACAGACTTGCTGTTGCCCAAGCAATTCTGAAAACTGTAATCCTGAACTAGCAGTTTGCTGGTGGTGAAAATCACGTTCTGCTATCAGCAGTCGCAGCCGTAAAATTGCTGTATCACTTCCGTCATAGCGATATTGGATCAAAATTCGATGGCAAAATTGGGATTGGGGAACTTGGCCCCCCCCCTGGGGATTAGGGGCGATGGGGATTGGGTATTGAGAAGCATTCTTTCCTATTTCTAGTTCCTCGTTCTTCGCTCCTAATCCCCAGTCCCTAGTCCCCAGTCCCCAATCCCCAATCCCTACCAACCCATAAGGCATCACCAATTGTCTGGTTAACTGCCAGTTATTTTGACCCCAAGTCCATTTTGGAACTGGGTTAATATCAAAACCCCGCAACAGTTGGTAGCCTGTCAGTTCAATCCGATCGTTGCCCCAAACATTTGTCCCTAAAGCCACAACGCTCCCGGATACTTCTAAGCTAGCGTCTAAGTGCGAAAGCAGCAGATTCCTCCCAGAAGGCGGGTTTGTAGCGGTAAACAGCCAACCGTGATAGGTGCGCGTGCGGACATCAGAAACTGTACCACTGGCAAAACTTCCTAAGCCATTGGTAAGCAACCATTCTCTTGTATCTAAATCAGGCATTGGTTACTCAAAATCGTTATGAGTATGATATAGTCGTAACAGATCGTAATTAAACTGTGAGAGCGTGGATGGGCGAGTTTGACTTGACCCGAATTCCAGCGCTAATAAACCGATAAAGGAGAATTAGGTTAATGTCCCTTACTTACGGAACCGAAGGAAGCATCCGCGTTGGCCAACAAGCTCCCGATTTCACAGCAACGGCTGTGGTAGATCAGGAATTTAAGACAATCAAACTTTCCGATTATCGCGGTAAGTATGTCGTCCTGTTTTTCTACCCACTAGACTTTACCTTTGTTTGTCCTACTGAAATCACAGCATTTAGCGATCGCTACGAAGAATTCAAGAAAATCAATACCGAAGTCCTTGGGGCTTCCGTTGACAGTGAATTCTCCCACCTCGCTTGGATTCAAACAGATCGTAAGTCTGGTGGTGTCGGCGACTTGAATTATCCTCTAGTCTCAGACATTAAGAAAGAGATTAGCGCCGCTTACAACGTTCTCGATCCAGCAGCCGGTATTGCCTTGCGTGGTCTGTTCATCATCGATAAAGATGGTATCATACAGCACGCTACCATCAACAACCTAGCTTTTGGTCGCAGCGTTGATGAAACCCTGCGGACATTACAAGCAATTCAGTATGTTCAGTCTCACCCCGATGAAGTTTGCCCAGCTGGTTGGCAACCTGGTGACAAGACAATGAATCCCGATCCAGTGAAGTCTAAAGTATACTTCTCTGCTGTCTAAATTTCGCTAGCGAGCAAACTCTAATTCAAGTTGTTGGAGTTGCCAGCAAAATCAATGAAAACCACAGATAAATAGAGATATACATGAAACCGTGTCAACCTCTGTATCTATCTGTGGTTTTTTCATAAAATAGGATTTAAATCATCAGGGTTAATAAATATGTTGACTTCAACTGATTTTAGTGGCTTATTAAATGAGCGGTTCTTCCGCAATTTTTTACCAGTTCCAGCTACAAATAAGCTTAGGTTGGGAGTAGGAACGCCTGATTTTCAATTACCAGATATTACCAACGGGGCTTTAGTAAAATTGTCTGATTATAAAGGCAAGCAACCAGTTTTACTTGCCTTTACTCGCATCTTTACTGAAAAGCAATATTGCCCATTTTGTTTTCCTCATATCAAAGCCTTGAATGAGAACTACGAGCAATTTAAAAATAGTGGTATAGAAGTTTTAATGATTACTAGTACCGATGAACGGCAGAGTCAAATTGTTGTAAGAGATTTAAGCTTAAAAATGCCGTTATTAAGCGATCCTAGTTGTCGAGTATTTCGTAATTATCAAGTAGGGCAAGCACTGGGAGCGCCTTTACCAGCCCAGTTTGTATTAGATAAAGAAGGAAAACTCAGCTACTGGCATTTATTTTCTTTTCTGGATCGCAATTCTAGTGTTGAGACTTTATTAGAACAATTCAATTGAGTATAAGGTGTAAAATTGGCAATGCCCACCCTACTGATAAAACTGTGAGGTTTTATGGCGCTGACTCTTTATCACTCACCGATTTCTCCTAACTCTCGCCGCGTCTGGATTACTCTGCTGGAAAAAGGACTTGAATTTGAATTAGTAGACATAAAACTGGATGGGGAGCAGTTTAAACCAGATTTTTTGGCAATTAGCCCCTTCCACCTCATTCCAGCTTTGGTGGATGACGGCTTTAATATAGTGGAATCTTTAGCAATTCTGGACTACTTAGAGGCAAAATATCCCACACCTGCGATGTTGCCTAAAGATGCTAAGGATTTAGCGATCGCGCGGATGGTACAACTGCTAACTGTGAATGAGCTTTTGCCAGCAACCACCACATTTCTACCTCAGATATTAGGCTTACCTGGGGAAAGTCCCGAAAAAATCGAGCAGGCAAAGCAAAAAATCTTAACCGTGGTGAAATTATTTGAGAATTTACTTGACGATCGCCCTTACTTTGGTGGTGAAAACCTAACTCTAGCTGAGATTGTGGCTGGAACTGTAGTAATATGGCTGCCGGAAGTAGGTATTTCCTTAAGTGATTATCCAAAACTGAATGCTTGGCACGATCGCTTAATTGTACGTCCATCGTGGCAAGCTACCGAAGCTACACCAGAGGCAATGGAAGCGTTTAAGTCCGTTATAATAGCGAGAAATACGCGGCAAATTCATACCTAATCAATGTAGAGATGGTAAATTGACCGTCTCTACAATCTGCTATTTTCACAGCTTAACTTGCTGCAAATGACTGCGGGGATTATAAGTACGGATAGCCCGGATTTTTTCATAATATTCCCGCTCTTGTTGGCTGAGGTCTTTTGGTGGTGCGATCGCCACCTTCACCAACTGATCGCCACGTCCACCCTTAGCGAGAGGCCAACCTTTACCACGCAAACGCAGGGATTGACCAGAACGCACTCCGGCTGGTAGTTTGACATTAACTGAACCATCGGGAGTGGGTACATCAATAGACGCTCCCAGAGTCGCTTCATCTGGTGTAATTGCCACTTCGCACACCAAGTTATCACCTTCCATTTGGAAGAACGAGTGCGGCTGAAGTTCGACTTTTAAGTATAAATCCCCTCGTTGTTGAGTCATTGGGTTGATTTGACCTTTGCCCCGCACGCGCAGACGAGTACCAGGTTTAGCCCCAGATGGGATACGAACATCAATTGTTTCGTTACCCAAACTGAAGCGCTTTTGTACGCCGTTAAATGCTTCAGCAAAACTTAGGGTGATTATAGCTTCACTATCTTGGGAAGTACCCGCACCTGGATCTTGAAATCCATAATCGTTAAAGCCGCCAAAACCACTTGGCGCTCCTGTAGTAGTGCGGTAAGAAGAGTAACTTTGTCGCCCACCGCCACCGCGAGGGGCAGCACCGCCAAAGCGCCCTAGCAACTCATTAATGAACTCATCAAAATTGCCGTATTGACTAAAGTCAAAGCCACCCATATCGGCACCAACACCGCCGCCGGATGGGAAACCTTCACCAGCTTGCTTCCAATATTGACCGAATTGGTCGTATTTTTTGCGTTTATCTACATCTGACACAACTTCGTAGGCTTCGCTAACTTCTTTAAAGCGTGCCTCTGCTTGTTTGTTATTTGGGTTGACATCAGGGTGATATTTGCGGGCTAGTTTACGAAAGGCTTGTTTAATCTCGTCCTGAGTGGCAGTCTTACTAACTCCCAAAATTGCGTAATAGTCTTTGAAGTCGGTTGCAGCCATCTACTAGCCTCCTATAGAAATTCCTGTTATGTTTTTTTTTAAGATCGCAAGATATTTAATTGCTAGGTATAGTGCCAAAGCAAAACAATCTGATTTTAAATTAACAAAGAATATAGAAAATCAAGTGTGGTTCTTGCTCACCGCGCGATCGCAATTTCCGTACTCCGATTTTTCTGATAAGCGGATCAGCCCGTCTAGCCCCTCTTCCAGGCTTGGGGGGGCATCCCGGAGTTGACGGTGCATCCGCAAAATAATTTCTTCTGGAACTTGGCGCGATCGCCTTTTATTACGTGCTAAACACAACCACACTGGTGTATCCACCCAAATTGCCGTAATTTGGGTAAAGCCCAATTCACGGGCTAAAGCAATGACTTCACGGCGATGGCGGCGCTGGGCATTAGTGGCATCGAAAATAGCTGTATTTGCTGTAGAAATAGCTTGCTGAAATTGACGTTCTACTTCCCGCCAAATCAGCAGCCACGACCCCTGAAGGGCTTGGGAACCGAATAATTGCCCCCTGATGGCATCTGTAGAAATCAGCGACATCTGGGGGCATTCTGCCAGTAATTGTTTTGCAAAAGTTGACTTACCGCTACCTGGAAGACCAATCAGCAATATTAGTTTAGTCATTTGTCATTTGTCCTTTGTCATTTGTCCTTTGTCCTTTCTGAATAACTAATGACTAATGACTAATGACTAATGACCAATGACCAATGACCAATGACCAATGACCAATGACCAATGACCAATGACCAATGACCAATGACCAATGACCAATGACTAAATGATTGTTCCATCAGGAATTACAGCATTTTTCATCACGACAACGATACCACTACGGATATAGAAACCTTGACTTTCGCGGTCAGCTTCTTGCACGTTATCTTTATTGATAATTTTGACATCGTGACCGATACTGGCGTTTTTATCAACAATGGCACCGCGAATAATTGAGTCAGTACCAATACCTACAGGAATGTCACCTTGTTTTACATTACTTTGGCGTTCTACAGAAGCTTGGTAAAAATCTGCACCCATGAGCAAAGATTCTTCGATGACGCAACCAGATTCAATTCGCGATCGCACTCCCAACACTGAATGTTGAATGCGGCAATTTTTCAAAATACAACCTTCGCCGATAATTGATTCTGTGATGTGGCAATCTAAAAGTTTACTTGGAGGTAAGTAACGAGCGCGGGTGTAAATTGGCGCTTTTTCATCGTAGAAACTAAATGGTGGTTGGGGTTGCTGAGTCAGGGCTAAATTGGCATGATAAAACGCCTCGATTGTTCCAATATCTTCCCAGTAGTCATCAAAAAGGTAAGCTTGAACGTTGTAATCTTTAGAGGCATCAGGAATAATTTCTTTGCCGAAATCAGTCCTTTCTGTCCCTTCTCTCAACAACTTGAACAAAACCTCTTTTTTAAAGACATAAATCCCCATTGAGGCGATGTAAGGCTGTTGCTGGGCTTGTTCTTTTGATAATCCTAGTATGCTTGTATCAACGCGCATTTGGATTAACGCTTCACCTTTAGGTTTTTCGCTAAAATCGATGACTCTACCAGAATCGTCAATTTTCATCAAGCCAAAATCTGAGGCGCGGCGCTCATCGATGGGAATGACTGAGAGAGTAATATCAGCCCCTGTTTCCCTATGGCGCTGGATAAACTGGCGATAATCCATCCGGTAGAGGTGATCTCCTGAGAGGATCAGATATTCCTCTGCATTCCATTCTTCCATTAACCACAGATACTGACGCACAGCATCGGCTGTACCTTGGAACCAGTTAGGGTTTTCTGGTGTTTGTTGTGCTGCTAGCACTTCCACAAAACCTTCATTGAAACCGGTAAAGTTGTAGGTACGGGCGATGTGACGATTCAGGGAAGCTGAGTTGAATTGTGTCAGGACGTAGATTTTGAAAATTTCGGAATTTATGCAGTTACTAACGGGGATATCGATTAAGCGGTACTTCCCCGCTACTGGTACTGCTGGTTTCGCGCGGAGTTTGGTTAAGGGGTAAAGCCGAGTACCCGCGCCACCACCAAGAATGATTGATAATACTTTTTTCACAAAATTTCTCCCGACTGCCTTTCAACTCTCATTCTCAGTTTAGGACTGTCTGCCACCACAGGTAAGGGGGATCGTCTGATTCTTTAGGATGAATTTTACAGAATGCTGGTAGTGATTGATAGCACTACTAAAGAAAAACTAATTAGAACACTTGTATTAATTGAGCTAAAAAAAGTGTACGAAGTTTCGACTAGACCGCCCTCGCGTAGGATATTATCTCTGTGAGGGACAGCTTGCAAGGGGAAGAGGTAAGTAGTCCATAACAAACCTCGTTATAAAAATAAATCTAAAAAAGTTCTATGTGTAATCCGTAAAAGATTGTTTTTATAGTGTATTCACTTACAGTCAGCTAAAAGCCAGCTATTAAGCCAACTTCTTAAGATATTTAAAACAGGGTACAGATATATGCCGAACTTTAGAATGGGTTGGTTGCCAGATCGTCCAGATTTTAGAGACTATTCCCCAGAGAAGATAATCGAAAACTCTAAGAACAAAGAAAGAATCAGACTTGAAAAAGAAATTTTACTTCATCGCAGGTTACAAACAGAAGTTCAAGACAACTCTCATGTCGATTTGCGAGAATGGTGTTCTCCAATTGAGGAGCAAGGAAACCTCAAGTCATGCACAGCAATAGCTGGCGTTGCCTTAGTAGAATATTTTGAAAGGAAGGTAAGGGGCGAATATATAGATGCCTCCAGCCTCTTTCTCTACAAAGTTGCACGAAAATTGATGAAATTAACTGGAGACAGTGGAGTATCCACGCGCTTCACAATGAAAGCAATGGCACTTTTTGGCATACCTCCAGAGGAATATTGGCCTTATGAAATTGAGAATTTTGACGAAGAACCACCGGCTTTTTGCTATGCCTATGCCCAAAATTATCAAGCAATTCAGTATTTTAGGCTTGACTTACCTCAACTTTCAAAAGAACAAGCGTTAGTTAAAATTAAAGATGTTTTAGCTGCTGGCATCCCTGCAATGTTTGGGTTTACAACCTATAGTTCTCTTTTAAATAAGAAAACTGTAAAAACAGGAAAAATTCCTTATCCTAGTATAGGCGAAAAGATGCTGGGTGGTCATGCAGTTGTTGCCGTTGGTTATGACGACAATAAGTCAATTGACCATGCCAACTATAAGTCAATTAACGATTCCGACGAAAATTTTCCAACTCAAGGAGCTTTGCTAATTAGAAATTGCTGGGGTGAAGATTGGGGTGAAGATGGCTATGGTTGGCTACCCTATGAGTATGTGTTACAGGGGTTAGCTACTGACTGGTGGTCATTACTGAAGAATGAGTGGATTGATGAGAGACAATTTGGCTTGATAGCTAAGGATGGTGTTTTCCTCAACGGAAGTCCTGATAGAAATAGTCAAGGAGATCCCAATGAACATACTCAAGAAAAAGACCCTCAACCCCTTATCAAGATTTCAAGGAAGAATCAAGGATAAAATTGACGACTAAAACAGCATTCTAAATAGTTAAGTTGTTCACTTTTCCTTAAAAGAGCATATACCAGATTGGTAATTCACCCAATCTGATATATTTTTATTAGTTTGTAAATATTCTTCTAAAAAATTACAGCTATACTTTAACAAGTTTTCTACTTTGGGGGTAACATCTGTTTGAGAATTACTTTGCCACTTCCAGAGTCTTACAGTTCCATCATTACTAGAAGAGGCAATTATATTGCCATCACGACTAAACTCTAGCCGATTAACTTGCTGAGTGTGTCCTTTCAGAGTCGCTATTAAAGAAGTTTCTCCATTAATAGCTTTATCTACATTCCACACCTTTACAGTTTCATCAACACTGCCAGATGCGAGCATTTTACCATCAGGACTAAAATCTAAGCCGTATATTATATCTTGGTGAGCCTGATTGATTATTGCTATCGGTTTTTGCTGTTTATTTGTAGTATCCCAAATATATATATTACCCTTATTACCGGCAGAAGCCAGCAAATTTTTTCTCTTTAAACTGTATCTAACTATCTGCAAAATTTCTGGGACATGTATACCAATGTTTCGTGAGGAAGTATTCTTTTTTTGCCAATCCCAAATTCTGACACTACCATCATCATCGACGTAAGCAATTTTTGAACTGTCATTAGGGTCAATATCTAGACTGTTAACTCGATGTTGTGCCTTTACATTATATCCCTCCTTTTTAAGTACTTCTTCGACATTTAAAGTGTTAATGGGTTGAGGTGGGTTTTCTTGAATTTCAGTGTGCCAAACTTTTATGATTCCATCTTTACCACCAGAAGCAATAAATTTATCATCTCGACTAAAACTCACATCATAAACAGTATTATTATGACCTTTAAAAGTTTTTAGTGGTTTATGTTCTTTCGCGTCTATATTCCAAAGATTGAACGTTGTATCTTGACTTGTAGAGGCGAGAAATTTACCATTATGGCTAAATCTTACACTCCAAACTCCACCATCATGTCCGGGCAAATCGCGTAAAAACTTGCCATTCTTATCCCAAATCTTGATTTCGTTGTTGGCACTAGAAGAGGCAATTTTCCCGTCAGGACTAAAACTTACACCCCAAACCTTATCTTTATGACCTTCTAATCGATTATGCTCTTTCACATCATAGATAATAGATTGCAGTTGCTTTAGTTGGTCAGTGTGTTTTCCATCTACCTTTTTTAATGCTTGTAGTGCTTGCACACTTGCCATTAATGCTTCAAGTTGCTTATCGTCATTAAGATATAATTGAGAAACTTTAATCCATGTATTGGATTCTCCTCTTTTGACTTCTGCATTATTTTTTTCAGATTTAACCCACAGCCCTGCTGATGCAATTAATATAACTGCTAAAACTGCAAATGCCTGGGTTCGTTGCCTTTCAGCTTTAATTTTGGCTTTTTCCTGTTTAACTTTTTCCCCTTCCGCGTTGGCTCTGGCTTCCGCCGCTTCTCGTAATTGACGTTCCTGCTCTAGTTGAGCTTGAATTGCTCTGTCGCGTCTCTCCAAACTTTTATGCAAAAATTCTGCTTCTAATGGCGTAAGTCTTGGCTGAGTCTTATTTATCCACTCAGAAATTACAGCCAAGTTTGCACCCGCCAATAGTGCTTCATCCGATTTACTAAATCTTTGTAGCCAATCTTGACAATCTTCCTCTAAAGAGCGACCCAGACGAATATTTTCTAAGTTTTCAGCAATCCAAGTATTTAATAATTTCCACTCAGATAAAAGTGCTTCATGAGCAACTTCTACAGTATTTTCATCAGTGATAATCAAACGTTGTTGGGAACCTGCCAATAATCCTACAACCCGTTGTAATTGTTGTGGAGAATCTGAAATTGCTTCTAATCTATCCCAGCTAGCACGCCGCCGCGTCACTTCTCCAGCTTCACCTAACTGCACCAATTCCATAAATAAGCAACGCGCAAAGGCTTGATCTACAGTTGTTAAACTTTGATACAAAATTGTCGCTCGTTTGTCTAAAGCTCCTTTAACCCCACCAATTTCTTCATAACCTTTACGAGTTAAAAGCGGTTCTGGCGATTCCGGTTCTTCAATGCAAACTCGCCACAATTCTTTAAGCGCATATTGCAATATGGGTAATGCACCCGGACGGTTGACTACATCGGCGGAAATTTGCGAAACTAAACCACGCTCAAAGGTGACACCATGTAATTTTGCTGGTTTTTCTATTGCTTCTTCTAACTCAATAAAAGACATTGGTGTGACGATGAATGATGTAGGAGGAATGCTATTGATGAGACTAATAATTTCTAAATAGTCAGCACAACGATTTAAGAAATCACCGCGAATTGTCAAAATTATCCGCGTTTCTACCTCACTATTTTTTACTTCTTGTGCTACTAAACGGATAAAAGCTTGGCGTTCATCATCGTTTTGACAAAGGGTAAATATTTCTTCAAATTGATCGATAAATAATAGATGCGGTTTATTTTGCTGCTGTTGTCGAGCTAAAATATCAACTAATTGACCTAAAGGGTGTTCTCCTGGTGTCAAAGATGCAATCGCCCATTGACTGCTTCCAGGGAGGCGATCGCGTTTCAGTTGCGGTAACAAACCCGCTTTTACTAAGGAAGATTTACCACTACCTGAATAGCCAATTACAGCCAAAAATCGACTCTCTGCTAAACGCGAAATTAGGGTACGAGATGCTTCTTCTCTTCCACAAAAATATTGGGCTTGTTCTGCTTCAAATGCATAAAGTCCCCGATAAGGATTTTCCTGATTGAAAGCAATTTCTTCTCCTGTAGAAATATCTAATTGAGGGTAAGTAACCAGAGTAATGGAACGTCCCCAACCCATGCGAATCGGCTCTTGTACGGAACTTTTTAATTCGTTGCTGACAAAATCAAACAAGCGATCGCCACTAATTCGCCTACTACTACCTACATTTTCTGTCGTCAATCCCTTAATAACTGCACCTGTGAAAATGCTGTATTCTTCACTTTTAATTACTCCCGCACGTTCAAAGCTCCGACAAGCTGTAATTAAGTAATAATCTTTTTGCGAACTGAAAGCGTTAAGAGTTTTTTGGATTAATTGTCTTTCCAAGAAATAGCCGCTATTACAGCAATCGAGTAGCATCACTAAACTACTCAATTGGGAAGCTCGAATTAAGTCGTTAAGGCTATCCAGGGGAATGCCATATTTTTGTTCAACATTTTCGTTTTCTTTAAATTCAATCTGACAATCGGAACTTGCCAAATATCCCTTTTGTTGTCCCAAATTGTCGGAAATAGTAAAACCGTGTCCGCTAAAATAAATCAGCGCTTCATTATTAGCAGCTTGCTCTAGTAGAAATGTTCTGAGTTTTTCACCAATTTCAGCGCCAGTAACTTTTGACGCCGCCATTTCATAGGCGTTTTTATCTTTATTCCAACGCTGTGGTAGTCTTTGTACAGACTGGAAATCACCATATTGCTCTAGGAGTTGCGCGATCGCTTCAGCATCATTTGTAGTCTTTGACAAACGCGATAATGATGGGCTGACATACTCGGCGATGCCAATAACAAGCGCATATCGTGCCATTTAACACACCTTATGTTGGTAAATGCGGGATAATCTTGACAGACACAATGATGGCTGTGTTACTAGAAACAATACCATTTGTTATTTTTCTGCAAGCAAGCTGAAATTTATTCAGATACGTTACAAAACTTAATTGAGGTAGCCCATGTCAGAAGTACAGCAACTATTTTTCCAAGCAGATGGGGAGATTGAGCAGATTGAGATTAACCTCACAGCTACCGAAATAACTCAGGAAATTGAGGAGGATGATGATGGCATAGAATACAAGGATGTGCGAACAGATGCGATCGCTCGGATGCAACAAGCTCGGCAAATGATTCGCTCTTATACTATCTATGCTCTTAGTGCTTTTAAAGACTTTGATACTGCTGAGATTGAGGAGGTAAAACTTACATTTGGCATTAAGTTGGGTGGCAAAGCCGGCATTCCTTACATTACCGAAGGTTCAGCTGAAAGTAATCTGCAAATTGAGGTGAAGTGTAAGTTTGCAGAAAAACAACAACCCGATCCACAGTAACTGCAAAAAATTATCCGCGCAGTCTAGGGGTAGGCAATGCCCATTAAACACCCAACTTCCCTATACTTATTTTCCTATTAACCAAACCTAATTGCTGCGATCGCTTCAAATACTTCACCCAAGATTGCTCTGACAACTGGGAAATAGCATTTAGTGACAGTGTTGCCGTGAAAATATCTTTGCCACTGGTAACACCACTGACACCTAAACTTTCTAAAACAGCAGTTGCAGCCGAGTTTAAAATTGGTTCAGTATGGATGAAAACCCCCAAACTCGATTCTTCTGAATTTTGAACATCACTCAGCGCTGTAGCAAGGGCGGCATCTAGTTTTTGATAATTCATCAGCAATTCCTTGGCAAAAAGGGTAGGCAATTACTGCCTACCCAAATCTATCAAAGTTATAGGTTTTTATCCCCTATCCTTGTGCAGAAATAATATCTATCTTTCTCAATCTAATTACAGATTTAAAGCGTTAATCACTCCATAACCCCATTTGTCATCAAATGTGCCTGCGGGTTTTCTGGGAATTGCACTATTTTTACGTAGCAAGTCTTTCAC
Organism: Nostoc sp. 'Peltigera membranacea cyanobiont' 213; assembly: GCF_002245975.1. Taxonomy (NCBI): domain Bacteria; kingdom Bacillati; phylum Cyanobacteriota; class Cyanophyceae; order Nostocales; family Nostocaceae; genus Nostoc; species Nostoc sp. 'Peltigera membranacea cyanobiont' 213. The sequence continues at coordinate 45,981 of NZ_NOLI01000033.1, forward strand.
AGCAACCGGATCGAGTTTAGGATCGCGCTGCAACAGCAGCGCCACTAACCCAGTGACGAACGGTGTCGCCATACTCGTACCAGCCATCACCACAAACTTGGAATTAATCATCGATGAGCGGTCAAAACTCGCATCGGCGGAAAGGGTGGAAACAATCATTGCTCCTGGTGCTGCTACATCGGGCTTCTGTCCATCATTCCGTAGAGGCCCTTCACTACTAAATTCCGTAATAGTATGCAATTCTAACCCCATTTCTCGCACTTGGTTATCAATATCTGTGTACTTACTTTTAGTCGTATAGGCTGCAACTGTAATTGCACTGCTGGCGGCTCCTGGCGAACCAATTTTTAATACATCTTTCACACTTTTACCTGTAAAAAACACTGAGGAAGTGTCATCTAGTGTCCACACATCTAAACGTGTGTCAGTTGAAGAAGTGTTGCGGACTCGCAGTTGCCAAACACCTCCCATGACTGGCGAGGGGTCAATACCCCGGATTTGTACAAAGAAATTACGATCGCCGTTGGCTTGATCTGGCCCTGGTGTTGCTAATTGCACCCGTGCATCTGGTAACTGGTAATCTTGTGCAGCATTACCTTCAGTAATTATTTTTTGGTAAGGGGTGACAAAACCGTTAGGACTCCGCACAGACACTTCCAACTCACTATCTTTGGAATACCAAGCGTTTAACCAAACTATGCCTATTTGATTCAAAGGAACATTAAAGCGCATACCACGAGTGCGTCCACTGGGTATTGTCGCTTGTCCATGAATGTTAGCGTTTCCTTCGTTACCGGCAGCACAGCAAACAATTCTTCCTGGGCCAGTTTCGGCATCAATGACTTTAGATAGGGAATCACTACCATCATGGGCATCAGCGTGTCCACCCACACTGAGATTTACCACGGCTGCGCGTCCCAACTCTCTAGCAACTCGGAAAATGTAACGCACACCATCAGCAATGTGGGCATCCTGTAAATCCGATCTGACGATAACTAATTCTGCTTCTGGTGCTACACCGCTATAGTTAGTATCAGCACCAGCAGCAATTCCAGCAACGTGAGTACCATGACCGGCTGTATCCTGAGAGATTGTCAGTTGCGCTCCCGTAAATTCCGCACCATAGCCGCCCTCTGTTACTCCTGGACCTGGCAGTGTTTGATCCCAAATGTGTAAAATTCGTCCAGCAAAAGCGGGGTGTTTCGGATCGATACCACTGTCTATAATGCCGATGATTACCCCTTTACCAGTCAGTTTGCTTTTTTTCTGGAACTCCGGCAGTTTGACTGCTTCCATTGCAGTGTCCATTCGCAAATGAAGTTTGCGTGATGGCTTGATGCGTTGGATGATATCTTGTTCAGATAAGACATCTAGACTCTCTATCGGTAAAAAAGCCGTCCGCACACTTCCAGAGTTTTGATTGACTTCAATATTATATTGTGATAAATGACTTAAGTCTGCATCAGGATCGCAGTAGATAAAAACAACGCTCTTGGTAGGCTTGACTGGGCTTTTGTGGGCAATGATGCCAAGCGATCGCTTGTGTGTAATTAAAGCTTTATCTCCTTCCTTTTGATAGTCTTGAAATGCCAAAAGTAGTCCGGGAGAAAGTTTTTCGTGTCTCATTTTTACCTCAAATTTAATTTATTGGGCGAAAGTAAAGTAATCAATCGGGATAAGTAGCTCTAACATTAGTGCAGACTATGTAGTTTTTCGGCTTTGATTATTTGATGCGACTATAGTTATCTATTTTTTTATAGATAACATCAAATAAGCTTAGAGGTTGAATGAACAAGTATTTCACTGTGATTTTAGGCACTTTTAGATCCCCCCTAACCCCCTTTTGAAGCTATCCATTAGTCACATCTTTCTTAATAAAAGCTAATTTCAAGGTATAGTGATAACGTTCGATTATATACGGCGAACTCCATAAATCGTACGCTGCTGTTGTTGCTGCTAGAGTCCCACATGCTTGCGGTACACTACTTGTTGGTTGTGCTGCCAAGTGTTAAAATACTATACCAAGGTTAAATTTAGCGATCGCTGTAATGTTGGGCATTGGACATTATGTATAGGGTTATTCTCCTTGTCCCCTCATCCTGAATTAAGATTCTGGAACGATCGCCACACCATCTCTAAGATTGAGCAACCCTGAGATAATAACTTTATCTTCTGGCTGTAATCCTTCAATCACTTGGTAATTATTATTTTTGATTTCGCCTAGCTTCACGCGCTTTTGCCGAGCTACTTCTTGAGATCCACCTTGGGGAGATGTTTCGGTTTCAACTACATAAACAAAAGTGTCCCCACCAACACGAGTCATTGCTGTTGTGGGGATTAAAATTCCGGGGCGCTGATTCCAAAATAATCTAGCTCTTACCAATTGATCTGCATGTAGCTGACCGTTCGGGTTGTCAAAAAGTGCTTTAACAAGTATCCCTTGTGTTTCATTATTAGCACTAGGTGCAATGAAAAATACCCTACTTCTACCCAATTTTTGACCTTGTGTATTCATCACTTCCACTGGCATTCCCTTACGCAATTGCGGCCCTTGCTGTAGTGGCACAGAGATATTGACTTCTAAAGGTCGATTTTGGGTGAGATTAAGTAATTGTGTGGAAGTATTAACTAAATCGCCTACTTTCACAGCCATGTTACCAACTGTGCCATTAAAAGGAGCAGTAATTTTGTCAGACTGGATTTGTTGTGTTTGAGCATTTACATTAACTTGCTGTAAGGTTTTTTCAGCCTGCAATATGTTGGCTCGTTGTGCTTGAATCCTAGAATCAATTGCATCAAGACTAGTCTTAGCATTGGCGAGGCGATCGGCAAGCTGATTGCGAGATTGTCGAGAGACGGCTCCTTGTTCAGCTAGGATGGAATACTTTTCGTAGGTCTGCTGATACAATTGCACATTCGCAACGAAGGATGAACGTTGGGATTCCAGAGATTTGAGTGCAGCGCGGGCATTTTCCAGTTGCAATAAAAATGCTTGAGGTGCGGCATTATTAGTAGCGATCGCAGCTTGTGGTGTACGATCTACTTGGATAATTGGCGCTCCTTCGGGGACTAAATCTCCCGATTTGACAAATATTTGGGTAACTTGACCCTGAATCCTCGGCTGGAGGATAATTGAGCGCTGGGACTTCAGGCTAGCAATAAAATCTGAACTTTCCTCAATTATGCCGCTTTGTACTGTGGATATTTTGACTCTTACCCCTTGAGATTGAGTCTTAGCAGTTGCAGGCGCTGAATTTTGGGGAGTGAGCAAACGCCAAACTAGGGCTGTTCCGCCCCCTAACAACAGTAGTGCAGGTAAAAATAACCAAAGCCACCGCCGTTTTCCAGAAGGTGGCTCAAATGAGGTTTGTGGAGTTTTGTCTCCATAATCAGTTTGAGGCTCAGGGGATGTCATGGCTTATGAGGATAAGGAACAAATTAACTAGAATTACATCAAAATTTCATCTGTTGATATTGAAATTACTGATTTAGCATGAGGTTTTGTGGCAAATTATGTGTTACCCCATCCAAATATACAGTTCTGATGATTCTGTCTAAATCTACCTAAAGGTGAATCCTAATTTTCCATCCAGTTATCATGGACAAAGTTTGGTGATGCTGGCATACCCATAATTTCACCGCACAAAGCCGACGATCTGCCTGAGTCAATATATAAGTTAATCATACAGCTAGTTGACTGTAGCTCAATCTCTTTAGAGTCTTTCTAGTCAGGCTTCCGATTATAGAATTAACGGCTGAACTCTGCTTCTGGCTAGGTACAAAAACAATTATGGGTATTGGGGTCGATAGATTGAATACGACGGGCTGAGGATGGTTTTAAGCCATCCTCACTTTATGAGAATGGCCACCAAGGAAACCAAAATTTAGCAATCTCGTTAAGAAGTTTAACAACAATATTCTTATCTACAAAATTACCAATGGTTTCTCCAATCTTTTCACCTGATTCTCCTGCTAGAGATTTTCCGATATCTCGTCCGAATCCCTCAAAAATACCTCTTTTGGCTTCCTCCTTATTTGTAAATTCATCGAATTCTTTAAAAAAACCACTTTTCGCTTCCTCCTTAGCTTTCTCTGAACGATTTTCATTTAGTACAGTATTCGTAAATTCATCGAATTCTTTAAAAAAACCACTTTTCGCTTCCTCCTTAGCTTTCTCTGAACGGTTTTCATTTAGTACAGAATTTACAAACGTTAACTTTTTATCTTTAGGGATTGCATAGGTAATTGTTTCCACAAGTGTTACCACGTTATATTTTTTACCACAGGAGACTGGGATAACGTTTTTGGTATCAAGACCAAACTTTTTAGCAACATCTTTTATCTTCGCATCAATATTTTTTTGCTGTTCACACCCAGGAATACGGTTGTTTGAATCCCATTCCCCCATCGGTTCAACCTTCTCAACCTGGTTCATCGCAATGATAAAAGGCTTACCTTGTACCAAGTGAGGCTTAACGACATTCTCATAAAAATATAGATCAGTAGTTAAAGCTTTGTCATCTGCTTTTAGAACCCACAAAACTACGTCTAATTCTGGTAACTGTTTAGAATATAAATCCTTATATTTAATATCTTCTTCTGGATTCCCACCTACACCTGGTAAATCAACTAGTTTGATATTTCCTGAACCTCCACCTAATGAATATTCTAGAGCCTCTGGTGTACAACTCTCAACGTGACTGACAGGTGCAACGTCTTTCCCAAAAAGAGCGTTGCAAAGGCTTGATTTTCCTACACCTGTCTTACCAAGAATGCCTATTTTGGGCTGATAATTAAACGTTTTTAAAATAAAATTTTTTATCTTTGTTGCTACTCCTGGCTGTAGTTCGTAAAGGTGATCGAATTGGTCTAATACATTTTCCGGCATATTCATCATGAAGAACATCATTTTAGAGAAGGACTAAGTGTATTATTCCCAAAAATCTATTTCACGATCGCAAGCCATATATTTACATACAGATGTCGTTATTTGGGATTTTCAAGACATGGGGACACCGAGACAGCATAAGTCAATTGGTTGTGCTTGCAGTAGTTTAGTATAGCGATCTGATGATGTATCAAAAAAAGTCTTACATCAGGTCATGTAAATATGATTTTTTATGACTTGTGAGAAATCCGGGTTTTGTTCAACTAACTGTAATAACTGTTCCCACACTCTCATTTGCCAATCTATCCACCGCACACACGGCATAAGTTCCCGCTTGTTGGACGGTAGCGAAAGTTGTGCCAGCAGACAAAATTCGCTGAATTGTCCAAGTATCGCCAGTTTGCCGATAAAGTGTCCAAGAACGAACTGGCTGATTATCTCCAGGCTGCCAACTCAGTTTGCGGTTATTGACTTGTAATCCAATGGGTGGAGGGGGTGGTGTTGTATCTTGCCAAGGCAAAGTTGGCGGTAGCGCAGGTTTGTTATAAAGCAGACTTTGGAATTTATCAGCTATGCCCTGACTATTTTCCGTCAAAACAGCGAGATTAAAGAAGATATTCCCCAGTGACAAACGTCCCGCTTGGCTACGACTAATTTTCACCTGCTTTTCAATCTCATCACTCTCTCGACTCTTATTGCTTGGTTCTGTCAAATTGTTACCAGCGTAAACGTGTCTTTGCTTTGTGTTTACCTGTGTCCACCACTGTAGCAACGCCGAATAACTTTGTTGTGGTTGGTCTGTGCGCCAGTAAAGTTGAGGCGCAATATAATCAATCCAGCCTTGTTCTAACCATTTCTTCGAGTCTGCATATAGCACGTTGTAAGCATCTAACCCAGTAATCCCAGTGGGTTGTCCGGAGCGATAAATCCCAAAGGGACTAATACCAAATTTTACGTCGGGTTTGGTTGTTTTAATCCCCTGGTAGAGGCGCTGTACCATTCTGTTAACATTGTCCCGTCGCCAATCGCTAAGGGTGAGTGTACCACCGCTTGCTTTATATGCAGAGTATGTTTTTTCATCGGGGAAAGACTGCCCCTCGATGGGATATGGATAGAAATAATCATCTAAGTGAATGCCATCAACATCGTAGCGCTTCACTACATCGATAATTACGTTGTAAGCTCTGTCTTGAACTATTTTTAGTCCTGGGTCCATCCAGCGTTGAGTTTTCCACAAATAAACGCTTTCTGGATTAGTAGCTGCTATGTGGGGACGGACTGTTTTCGCTGGGTCGGTGGAAGTACTGGCGCGGTAGGGGTTGAACCAAGCATGAAGTTCAATATTGCGCTTGTGACATTCTGCGATCGCAAACGCTAAAGGATCGTAAAATGGTTCTGGTGCTTTCCCCTGAGTTCCTGTAATCCAAGCACTCCAAGGCTCTAATTGCGATTCATATAAAGCGTCTCCCTCTGGTCGCACTTGGAAAATCAGGGCATTAAAGTTTAGTGCTTGTAATTTAGTAATAATCTCGGTGAGTTCAGCTTTTTGTTGAGCAACAGGAAGTCCTGCTTTGGAAGGCCAATCACCATTCCACACAGATACAACCCACGCCCCCCGAAATTCCCGACTATGATTTAACCTAACGCTACCGGCTGGTGTTGGTGTCGGTATTGGCGTTGGCGTTGGTATTGGTGTCGGCGTTGGTATTGGTGTCGGTGTCGGCGTTGGTATTGGCGGCTGTACTAGATAAATAGAAGCTATTTTTTCTGCCTGACCTAAATACACCAAAGCTTGATAAATAATCACTGCCACATCTGCACGGGTGGCTGCAAGATTGGGATTGAGTAATTTGATATTTGGGAAACTAACCACCAATCCAGCACTAGTGGCAATAGCTACCTGATTTTTCCCATACTCAGGAATTTGAATATAATCTTGATAAATTTGTGGGAGTGCTGAGAGGAGGTCAGGTTTTATTTTGGTGGCAATTTCTAAGCCTGCTACTAAGGAAACTAAAACTTCCACTCTAGTAATTCGGTTAGCGGAACGGAAACTTTTATCAGGAAACCCGCTTACAAATGCTTTTTCGTAAGCTGTTTGAATGGCGGCTGCTGCCCAATAACTAGTTGGAACATCAACAAAGGGGATATACTGCCGCTTCTTGGTAACTGTCCCAAATGCGTTGGCGACGATGGCGGCAAATTCAGCGCGGGTAACAGAGTTATCAGGACGATAAGTGCCGTTAGGCAACCCACTAACAATACCACGTTGGGCTAAGGCTGTAATAAATAAGCGTGCCCAATGGTTTTGAATATCCGAGAAGGAAGTAGCAATAGATACCATTGTTGATTGCAGCTAGCTGGCCTTGATTTTGATTTCCTTAGTTAATTTAACAATTTTTTTGGCGTAGGCATAGCCAGGCGTAGGCATCGCTGCTGCAATATATTGTAAACTTTGACTACTCAAGTTTGATTGGGAATTGGGAATTGGGCATTGGTTTTTTCTCCCCACTCCCATCTACTAAGTAGGATTTGCAGCTTGGTCAGGAGGATTTGAGTTAGAACGCCCATTCAACGATAGCATCACACGGGAAATGCCACTGAAAATAATGCTGATACCAACTAGTGTCCCAAGAAGCCAGGGCGCATTGAAGGGCCACTGAAACCAAATCATTGCACCTAATACCAGCGTAATAATTCCATTACTTAGTATCCATGTCCAGTTTTGTTGCGGGCGTAACTGGAATGCCAGAATTAACTCGAATGTGCCTTCAGTTACCAAAAAAGTACCAAGTAACAGGGTCAGTGTAAGAACACCCGTATAAGGATAAACGAATAGCATTATGCCCGTTGCAATATAGAGTCCGCTTAATAAAAGTTTCCAAATGAAACCTCCGCGATCGCGGGTTTGAGTGGCATACACTAGTTTTGTAAATCCGGCGAAAATCAAAATCCCTGCAATCCAAGTTTCAGCGAATAGGGTGGTGAAATTAGGCGCTGCGATCGCAATCACCCCCACAATACTCAGGAGAACACCAGTTATCAGCGCTCCATTAACATCCTTGTTATTATTTCTAGAAATGTCAGTTGTCATACAAACTTTTCCCTAACTCTACAATTACGTTAGGGAATTTATCAGTCACAGCATAGAACCCTAAGATAGACTCATCGGTATTAAATTTTCAGTAGTCACTAGCCCTCATAAGAGTTTTGCAAGACCGCTTAGGCGTTCATAAACAGAGATGAGGCGATCGCCTTCAAGTTCAACAGAAGTATTAGGATAATTCTGAATAGCTCCAAGCAATGTAACTTCACCATTTTGTTGAATAGATGCGCTTAAAGCACTTCGCAGTGCCTGCTGATCTAGTTCTCCTGCGGGAGGGTGAACTACCTCACCAATTTGGTTAACTAAAATTGGCCCTGCCCAGCTAGACAGTAAGTTATTTAAAAAGGCAGGATCGGCTTTTATTGGGGCTTTTAGTGCCTTACGAGCTATTTCTGGATCTTGTTTGGCTGCCTCTAAATAAGCTTGTAATGTCGGGGTAGTCTTGCCAGTTTCTGTAAACTGACTCAATTCTTGAACAGATATTTGCCCCTGAAAAGTACCATATTTTAAAACAACTTGCTCGGCAGCATTCGCATTAGTACTTGAGAGCAGAACAATAGCACCTAAGCCTAAAGCTACTGTTTGACTGAGCAATTTAGCGAATTTCCTATTGTTTAATCGATTGAAAATTTGATAAATCTGCATTTTGTCTAACTTCTAATCTTAATGATGTGGAGCGTACCTAGGCAAAAAATGCCCAAGCTTGATATTATTTTACAAAATTCCTGCTGTAGTAGAGGCGTACATTTGTACGCCTCTACTGGCAATGGCAATTTATTGCAAATATCTTTGGAAATGGTGTTATTTTCTAAAAGTCTTCATTACGCGAAGCTGCTTGAGGTAAAATTGACTTCTCTTCATCTAAAGTTGGTGCAGGTATGCCCAAATGCTTCCTTGCAGATTCTTCAGCTAGCTTTCGGTCTTGCTCATTGTGGAATTGACTCTCATCTAACAAATGAGGGTTTTTTGCCGCTTGATCTCGGCTTGGTCGATAGCCATTTTTCCACCTGTACTTCCAGTCCATAATTTGAAAGGCAGATATACTGCAATTTTATTTCCTAGTTTTTCATAGTAGGCGCTTAATGGAACATGACACTCCTACTAGAGGTTGAAGAGGCTCATTCCGAGGGGATAAATTTTACATCATCTTAAAGGTAAGAATACTCTATAACCTTAATTTTAAGGCGATCGCAAGCAAATATAATAACTTCATCTGCGATCGCTGCCGTAATATCTTAGCAATTTTCACTATTCAAACTTTGCTGCTTCTGTCTTGTGTACTCAAAAAATATCTCTATAGATATAACTAGAAGAGCAAATTTTATGAGAATTCTACCTCTAGGGTCACGTAATTGTGACTAAAAACGTTAATACTGACAAATGGTTGTAATAAAAAATTATAGCCCAGTAGCAAATAGAGAAAATAGTACAAAAAATGGCAACTTCTACAGACCGCACTCAAGAGATTCAAAAACTGCATGAACTAATCAAAGATATTGATTATGGTATGTTTACCACAGTCGATGATGATGGAAGTTTGCATAGTTCCCCCATGTCGAAAAGTGGTGAGATTAACTCTGAAGCCACGCTCTGGTTCTTTACTTATTCTGGTTCCCATAAGGTGACTGAGATTGAACAGCATGAGCAAGTAAATGTTAATTTCTCATCACCCGAACAGCAGCGATACGTTTCCATTTCAGGTACAGCACAACTTGTGGAAGACCAGAACAAAATGCAAGAGTTATGGAAGCCGGAACTCCAAACCTGGTTTCCTAAAGGACTGGATGAACCTGATATTGCTTTGCTTAAGGTGAATATTAACCAGGTTAATTATTGGGATAGTGTATCGAGTTTTAAGCCACAAAAATTAGTTTTTTGAGACTAACTCTTTCAAATAATTCAAAATTCTTAGTTTAAAAATATAAATTATGAATTTTGAATTATTTTTACAAATGTAATTATTGGACGAAACTGACAACAATTAAATATAGGAATCCGGTTTGATTTCTGAAAATATACGTAAGACATCTCCAGAATAGTAACATTCTGTGCTAAAAGAACATTAAAGAGCTTTTTTGACACAGAAATATGAATAACATACTGAAGCATATTGAAGAGAATCCTAAAGAAACACAGCGCTTAATTGGTCTAGAGTATGAACAGTTACAACAGTTAATTCAAAATGCGGAGCAATTGCATTATGAAAAGCGAGCTTTATTAGAATCCCAGAAAGTGAGAATCATTGCTGGTGGTGGAGGTCGAAAACAAAAATTATCTCTCAGAGAACAAATAATTTTAACCTTGGTTTATCTTCGGCATCTGACAACCTTTCAACTTCTGGGCATCCAGTTTGGAGTCAGTGAGTCTACAGCGAACGATACATTTAATTATTGGTTGCCTTACTTACGAGAATTAATGCCATCCAGCTTGATTGAACAAGTAAAAAAAAACGCTTCTGACTATGAAGTAGTAAAAGAAATACTCACAGAATATGAATTAATAGTAGATAGCTATGAACAAGTCAGAGAAAGACCTGGAGACAATAATGAGCAAAAGAAATATTTTTCAGGCAAGAAGAGTAATCATACATTTAAAACTCAAATGATTATTTCACCTGATGCTAGCGATATCGTTGATGTTGTGGCAGGTGAACCTGGGCCAAAAAGCGATATAACAGTGTTTAGAGAATATCGGTCAGAATTTGATGCCAAACAAAGATTTAAAGGAGATAAGGCATATATTGGAGAAGATTTAATTACAACTCCAATTAAGAAACCAAGAAATCGAGAACTAACAACTGAACAGAAAGAACAAAATAAAATATTTTCATCTAAACGGATCTTTGTTGAACATCGAATTCGAACAGTCAAAATATTTCGAGTTGTTCAAGAAAGATTTAGGTTAAATCCCCACAAATATGAGCAAGTAATTTTGACTATTTGTGGATTAGTAAGGTTACGAATTCGAGCGCTAATATTACCATCAGAAATATCGGCCATATCATCAGGTTGAAATTACCGCATATAACTAAATATTTTTGCCTAATTATCAACAGTGAATATCTCAAAGTCTTATTTTATCGTACAGACTAGCTAATTTAAGATGATTGCATTTATGGGGTATAGCCTAGCCACACAAAGGCTTTGACTGTTTTCGGAGATGTCTGTAGGATGTGTTAGCGACAGCGTAACGCATCAAACTCATGATAATAGTGCGTTACGAACTCCGTTCTAACACAACGCCAGTTGCTACAACGGAGGGAACCTCCCTTCGGGTTCACCAGTCGCCTACAGCGCTGGATTCACCGCAACGCACTGGCTCCTCTACAAGACCTAATTTCGTTCAAAAATCAAATAGTAATCCTATATTTGTAATTAACAAAAATTAATGGCAGGTAAAAACTTAGTCTGGGTATCTTTTTAACTTTTTTACCCATTCTCAATAATTCTTAGTTATTTTTTCCTATCTCACTTCTGAAATCAATTTCAGAAGTGAGATTTCTGGCTTTCTTTCGCAGTCGAACTCACGTTGAATTAAGCCGCGCCGATAAACGGTGTCGGGTTGAATGAATTGTTACGCTACTACGTTAACAGAAAGATTAATCCTCAATATTTAAAATCCAATTTTGTAATTTTCGCTTTAATATAGGATTTCTACATAGCCTTCCGTTCCATTAACCCGAATTCTCTGTCCATCTTGTATCAGTTTGGTAGCACTTTCTACTCCGACAACTGCTGGTAAGCCATATTCACGTGCGATAACTGCTCCATGAGTCATCAGTCCACCAACTTCGGTGACTAGACCTTTTATGGATACAAACAATGGTGTCCAGCTAGGGTCAGTAAAGGAGGTGACTAATATATCTCCATCTTCTAGATCGGTATCTTCCATGTTTAAGATGACACGCGCTCGTCCCTCTATAACACCGGAGGAAACAGGTAGACCTATAATAGCTTTGGCAGGGAGATTTTCTCGTTTGTACCGACCTACAATGATTTCACCATCAGACGCGATCGCACGTGGGGGAGTTAGTTTTTCATATAATTTGTACTCAGATTTTCGTTTGCTAATAATCTGGTAATCAAGTTTATTTGTGAATACGACTTCGCGAAGTTCTTCAAAAGTGAGATAGTATATATCTTCTTTTTCATGAATAACCTTGGCTTGTACGAGTTGTTCGGCTTCTTTCAGTAAAGCTTTCTTATAAACGAAGTAGCGATTAACTATGCCGTATTTTGGATATTCACGATAACCGATGAAATTCCGAATTAGACCGATCGTTCGTTTTGTCTCTTCGGCCTTTTGTTCACCATCCGGTAATTGCTTCAATCGATCTAATAACTCTTGTTCTTTTTTCAAAGCTGCCTGTCGCCCTTGCTCAAATTTCCGATTGCTGGCATTAGGCTCAAAGTTTTTGATATTACTGAGAATCAGGGGGAGAAGTGTAGTTGGTTTTTCACTCCAACGAGTTTTAGTAATATCGATTTCTCCGGTACATCGCATTCCGTATTTGTTGAGATAAGCATAGATAGCGTCTTGGGTTTCCTTTCCACCATTAAACTTAACCAGTTCATCCAAAAAGTTATCATCTTTTACATGTTGTAAATAATCAATTACTTCAGGATAAGGACGAATCACATCGGCGACATCCAATAGTTCCAGACCCATTTGCGAAGTAATATTGTTTGGTACAGATTGAGAAAGCGTGTCTGCTACATTTTTTTCACCTAACCACTCCTCAATTTTTTCATTGAGCCATGATGAGGCATTCATAGCCGCTTTAATCACGCCCATATTTTTTGGATCTAATAAACTCTTCCTTAATTGCTGGATATCTGACAAGATAAAATCCAATAGCTCCAGTCCTGATTTTATCTGGATGTTTTGTCTCAACTCTTCTAGCGAGGTTTGACTGCGCTTAATCAAATCAGAAACGATTGTCGGATCGTTTTCGATTTCTGCTTGAAACCTGGCAGACGATGTACTTTTATTGTTTTTAGTGGGACTCGGTTCTTTCTTTTCAGCCGATAACGATTTTATAAAGTCTCCTCGCTCTATTATGGTCATAAGTGCGTCTTTTAGGAGCGGATCGTGTTGTCCCATGACATCTAATAAATTTTCTCGGCTCTCAGGTGAAGCCAGTTGAAGTGTGACATCCACAAACAGCCTTCCACCAGCGTTATACATGGGTCGAGTAGCGGTTAACTGCCATACAGACAACCCCAAGGGTTTCAGGGGGTCGGTCATCATTTGTTGATGACCGACAGATATATAAACGTGATTTTCTCGATCGTTCGCTTCCGGGATGGGGTATAAAGTAGTGATTGGCCGGCTCTGGACAATATAAAATGTATCATCAACCAAACACCATTCGATGTCCTGGGGGCTGCCGAAATGTTCTTCGATCTTTCTGCCTATGCGCTCAAGCTGTAAAATCTGCTCATCCGTCAGCGCTTGCCTGTTCTGTCTCTGTTGCTCAATTTCCTGTTCTTTCGTACCGCCATCTTTTAAGGCGTAAATAGCCAGTTTCTTGGTGGATATCTTCTTATCAAGAATCTTGCTGTTACACACTTTATAGATATCAGCATTCACCAGGCCGGAAACCATAGCCTCACCAAGTCCGAAGCTGGCATCAATGGATAACACCTTCCTATTAGAAGTGACGGGATCGGCAGTAAACATAATTCCTGCCACCTGCGGAAAGACCATCTTCTGAACAACCACAGACAGGTGGAGTTTACGGTGGTCGAAGCCATTTTGAAGGCGGTAAATTACTGCCCTCTCGGTAAATAGCGATGCCCAACACTTGCTGATATGCTGATAGATTGCTTCCTTTCCGATAATGTTCAAATACGTATCCTGCTGGCCTGCAAAAGAGGCCGTTGGTAAATCCTCTGCGGTTGCGCTGGATCGTACTGCATAGGCATTTTTTTCATCAAGCCTGGAGAGGTGGCGGGCGATCTCTTCATTAATGTCTTGAGGAATGGCTATCCCTTCAATGAAAGAGCGAATCTCACCGCTAAGTTCACGGATTTTATGCCGATCTTCCACCTTTAAAAGCGATAACCGATCGAGTAATTCGTTAATCGACGACGCTTCCCCAATGATTCTTTTAAAAGCTTCAGTAGAAATACAAAAGCCATCCGGTACGTGGATTCCCTCAATCCTGGTAAGTTCCCCCAGGTTTGCGCCTTTGCCCCCAACAACCGTGAGTTTTGTTTTATCAATATCTTGAAAACAAAGGACAAATGAACTCATGAGTTTCCCTCCTTTGGCAATTCATAACTTTGGTAATTTTGACTGCATCATAACCGATCGACTCTCGACGGTCGGTGTGCATCGGCGTTGTTATGCGGCGCTCATTTGGGGAGGAGTAGAAACACCGTCTCAGCCTCACCCTCTTGCTCCCCGCTCCCTGCTCCCCTGCCTCTTTTAACTAGCTGCCGCTACCGCGATGCGATCGCGTTTTCAGGATGCCAATCTGCTCGGTTCAGGCAATAAACAAAACAGTCATCGTCGCCAAACCTTCGTGGTTCAACAAATTGTCAGCCAAGGCGTTCATAGAAGCGGTGAGCGCGAGTATTGCTGGCAAGTGGATCGATGAGGACAGTCGTCACACGCGGGTCGGCAAAACATCGATTTAGGGCAAGCTGCATCATTTTTGTGCCGTAGCCTTTGCCCAAATCTGTTTCTTCCCCAATCCAGATATCAATGGAACGAAGATCCGGTGCAACATCGCCCCAATAACGGCTTTCCTCTCGTGCTGGATCGATAATTTGGACAAATCCAATGGGACGACCATTGATCTGGGCAATTATAGCGTTTCCTAATCACATGAGGTACATCATAGTCCCCTCATCGCTTGCGGGGAGGGGGTTGGGGG
>NZ_NOLI01000330.1:0-2187 GCF_002245975.1 Nostoc sp. 'Peltigera membranacea cyanobiont' 213
ACCGTCTATCTCTAGAGTATCTGAAGATAGAAAATTACTTTTAGCGATCGGACGTTGACCGTCTATGTCAATAACAGCTTCAACCTCTAAATCGCTAGGGTCAATTGGACGCTTACCGTCTACAGTTAGCATCTCATGTTCTTGAAAAGCGCTTTTCCCGATCGGGCGTTGACCATCTATATTAATTGTTTTATCATAATCGGTTTCATTTTTCCCAATTGGCCGCTCACCATCTATATTAATTATTTCTTTAATTTCAATATTACTTGGATCGACTGGACGCTGACCATCTATATTAATTGTTTTATTTGTCTGTATCAGTTCGTTAGATGATGAATCTATATCAGTTTCATCCCCTATTTCCTGCTGACCCAATTTATTTTTAGTACTATCAACTTCCTTTATGTTATCCATATTTGCCATCCTGATTCTAAGATTATTTAGCTACTACCAATATCACCTGAAGAATTGTATATTTTGAAACAAAATACACTGAAAATTAGCTAGAAAGCAGAAAAATTATGATTTCTTTTGCAATTCTTTTGTCTACTCTAAATAGAGTACTCATGTAGGAGTAAAAAATCCTCTATCACAGCACATAATGCATCTATGACTTAAGAGGGATTTGTCGTCTCTCAAGAAACATACAGCAGGAGAGAAATGGGGTTTTCTTACACAGGCTACGCTTTGCTTTAAGAGCGATGTCTATGACGGGCTGTCCGGTGTCGCTACTTTCTCATCCCCAAATTTCCTTACCCAGCAACCCATTACCAGGAATCATGTCCTCTGTCCCGCCAAGGAAGAAGCTCAAATTCGCGGATGCCGTCTGTGATACGCTGGCTTGTGCTGACTTCTAAACTTTGTAATACCAACTTCAAGATTATTCGTTTTTTCCGTAAAACACGAAACTTGAGGTGAATAGTATTATATAACGGTATTTATTATGGATAAACTGGGGACAACACTAAAAGTCTCCTATATAATTTACTTCTATCAAAAACTGCTCTAGCTTCCGTCTAGGGCAGTTTTTGATTGCACGGTAGAAACCAGATTCACAACTGCATCTCATGGTGAAGCATATAACAGTATAGAACTTACGCACTTAACTTGATATTGAAACTAAGAATGAAAAATAAGACAACGCCCCATGCTCAATTACAAAATTTCCAAAAAATGGTTAATTTTGGTGACACTAGCTTTGATATCTGCCTTGTTGCTGGCGATCGCTTCTTCTGCCTCAAGTATTTATTTATATGGCAGCAGTACTAATAATATCAAGGCAGATGCAGCAATTGTTTTAGGAGCGGCAGTTTGGGGAGAAGAACCATCTCCTGTTTTCAGAGAGCGAATTAACCACGCCATCAACTTATATAAAAATGGATCTGTTAAAACAATCATTTTTACTGGCGGAGTTGGCGAGAGTAATGAACCACCTGAAGCTATAGTTGGAAGAAATTATGCACTCGCGCAACAGGTAAAAGCTGCTGATATTCTCACTGAAACTCAATCTCGCACAACTCACCAGAACCTCAAAAATGCTTTGGAAGTAGCGAAAGCTCACCAATTAAACAAGTTTCTCATTGTTAGCGATCCATTGCACATGAAGCGAGCGGTATTGATGGCACGAGGTTTAGAGATGGATGCACATTCGTCTCCCACACCGACTAGCCGCTATCGCAGTTTTCACAGTCAAATGGAGTTTTTGAGCCGAGAAACTTATTTTTACTTTGTCTACTTAGTGTTTAAAATCTAGCTTTAGCAGACTGCAACTAAAAATTGCCTAGTTGAGCGATGACACAAAGTACCCCCTAGAAGCGATCGCAACAACAAAAGCAAGTTTTAGTGAGCGCTCACGCCTGAAATCGCTAAATTTTAGCTAACATTTCCTTTCGGCAAACAGTGACAACTGTCCCGGAGAAATATTCCCGGTTAAAATTGTGGTTTCTTATATTGCAATAACAGAGCTAGCAACATGAAGCCATCGTGGATAACTGGCATAATTTTAACTGCGTAGTTTACCGCCGCAGGCATCGCTGGAGCTATCATCACCGCTATCTTGATTTTCCAAAAAACTAACCAGCAATCCATCGCACTCACCGAAGAATGGACAGTTACACCCCACATTCCGCACCCTAACTGTCACAAGTTCATTAGTACTTAACTAATTGTCGGCGAATAGTATTTATG
>NZ_NOLI01000331.1:0-2186 GCF_002245975.1 Nostoc sp. 'Peltigera membranacea cyanobiont' 213
CGTCTACTGCTGTCAAGCCGACGGGATGATTGGTTTAGGTTGTGGCGCACGTTCCTACACTAATACTTTGCACTACTCCAACGAGTATGCAGTGGGAGCAAAGGGAATCAGCGAGATTTTACAAGCATATATTCAAACAGCAGATGAGTCATTTGACTACGCACACTATGGTTTTCAACTAAATACTGAAGAACAACGTCGGCGGTATATTTTGTTATCTTTGCTTTCCAATGAAGGATTGAATTGTGCTAGTTATCGTCAGCAATTTGGTAGTGAAGTATACGCTGATTTTCCAGAATTTTCAGAACTGCTTGCTTTAAGTTTGGCGATAAAAGATGAGGATATTTTGCAGTTAACTGAATTTGGCATTGAGCGTTCTGATACTATTGGCGCGTGGTTATTTTCTGAGAAAGTTCAGGAATTAATGCAGGATTATGAGTTGAAATAGTAGGGTTTTAAAAAGATTTGTAGAGAAGCGATTAATCACGTTTCTACTGATATTTACATTACATCTACCGTTGGAGAAAATATGACAAACAATCAAAATCAGCCTAGAGAATTTGATGCAGTACTCGGAGGAGAAGCACCGCCACCAGTACAAGGTGTTGTTTTAGGTGGAATTGAAGGTGTTAAAAGACGCTTATCGAGTTCCAATATTGAAGCTGGAATTGCAGCTGTAAGTGAAGCATTAAACTATGGCGATGCAGGGTTATATTTGCTAATTGAAGCTTTGAAAAATAAATCTAGGAAAGTTCAAAGATCAGCATTGAAAGTTTTAAAAGATATAGAATACCCTCAAATAGAATTAGCTTTAAAAAATTACAAGTTCTGGAGGAGTTTTGAGAAACTCTATAGTATTCCTTGTGGTTATTCAACTACATTTGCTAACCGAAAAGTGATTGAATTTGATCCTACCACTAAGATTAGTGAGACAGTTGATATAGCTTACGCTTTAAGGATTATCCCTAAAGAAGACTATTGGAAACCTAGCATGAATAGTGTAGACAAACTGCAAATATTCTTGCAAAGTCCTCTTGCTAATCAGATTGAAGCTTTGGTCTTCGGATTTTGGTACACAAGTTCTTTAGAAGATTATACTTTTCTTCCTGTTATGAATGCATTACTTAATGCTAATGAAAAACTTGGTAACATTAAAGCTTTATTTATAGGAGATGTTAACAATTCTGAATGGCATCATTTACCACTTCTATACAGTAATTTCAGTTATATTTTGTTAGCTTATCCACAATTAGAAGTATTAAAGATTCGCTGCAATAGTTCTTCAAGGTATTATAAAAACTCCACCGGGATACAATTCAGTCCAGTTAGACATGAAACTTTAAAAGCAATTATTATCGAGGGTGAAATTTCCTATGATGTGATTGATGAAATTTGCCAGCTAGAATTACCAGCCTTAGAATACCTTGAATTATGGTTTGGTACAGACGGAAGATATTCCTATGTTCTTGAATCGATTAGAAATTTTTCTCATATATTCCCAAATCTTAAATATTTAGGACTACGTAACTGTGTCTTCTCAGATGATATGGCTTTTGCTATAGTAGATTCTCCAATTCTTGAAAATTTACTGGAACTAGATATTTCAGTTGGAAACTTAGGATGCAAGGGTGCAGAATGTTTACTTAATTGTCCATCTATTCGTCAACTAGATACTCTTGATATTACTGATAATTATTTAACTGATGAGATAATTAAAGAATTTAATCAATTTGAGATTGAAGTTATTTCCGAGAGACAAAAAACACCAGATAGATATTATTCTGCCTGCGAATAATCAAATTTAACTAATATTCAATAATAACTATTACTATGCACCTCACAATCCTCTATCGCGGTTCTTTAATTAGTTGCAACTACGGTTGTGAATATTGCCCTTTTGCTAAACGCCAACAAACAGCCGCAGAATTAGCTATCGATCAACAATCTTTAGAACGGTTTGTAGATTGGATTTCCCAACATCCCCAACATCAATTTTCAATTCTGTTTACTCCTTGGGGAGAAGCCCTAATCCATTCTTGCTATCAGCAAGCACTGATAAAATTAACGCATTTGCCCAATGTTAATAAAGCTGCAATTCAAACTAATCTCTCTTGTAATTTAGATTGGGTAGAGGAATGTAACAAAGATAAATTGGCGCTTTGGGCAACTTTTCATTCCGAATGGGT
>NZ_NOLI01000332.1:0-2147 GCF_002245975.1 Nostoc sp. 'Peltigera membranacea cyanobiont' 213
AGAGTAAAAGTTACGATTCACATCGGATTGAGTGAAGAATCAGCCAAAGATATAGCCCTAGCTTCAAATACTACAACACCAGTAGATTCTCGCTCCAAAGTCAACGCTAGGGGTGATTACAAATTCATTAAGCAGTATTTAGCCCAGTTAGAACAGAAGGAAGATAGAAAATTCCGCATCGCTTATTATCAAAACCAAAGCGGCGCTCCCAGAAATGCCCAGTGCAATGTCACCCATTTGCTCAAGCTCCTTTACTGCCTCGACAGAAATAAATACAACCCCGACGGCAATAAACGAACCAAACACCCAGCAGGGATGAGTCTTCCAAGTAATATCACAGACGCAGAAAGAGAAAGATTAACCGCCTTACTGCCTCTCTTGACTCATGCTCTGTGGATAGAGCAAAGACTCTACGAAATAATCCAAGACTATATCAGCAACCCTAGAAGAAAGGGTGCTAACGATTTAGCTTCAATTGATATACGTAAAACGACGTTATTGCCTGACAGCAAGTATTCATTCGGGTTTGGTGCGCCAACTGACCTGGCACTACCGATAATTGCATCATATCGGGTATTTCTGGACAAGGACTATAAATGGATTATTCCTTTTAACGAATTCGCTGAAGATTTCCTCCAACACCTGTGGAATAACTATTTCCGTAAATACTTGGTGTCGGAAAAAACAGCAGGGAATACAGTCGGTACAAAAATCAGCCGCAATCAAGAGATTTGGGAAAGTCTTTATATATCGGCGCAAAGTTATCTAAATCAGCACTTGATGCAAATGGTCAATTCCAGTAAGGAAGAAGAATCGAAGGTGACACAAGGTAGTAGTAAGAGGGGAAAAGGGAAAAGGGATGAACTCAACGTGACTACTGTGCCTAAATAAATAGCTTTTTACCGTTCGATTAAGCGCTCACGGCGAAGCCTTTCCCCCTTTGCCCAAATCTTCTTGATAAAAACGCATGTGCTTATGAGCCAAGAAATGAATCTAGATTTCTTTTTTTACTCCTCTAAACTCAAATCAACCACCTCAAGAACATCAGGCAACCAGGGAACATGTTCAACAATCTTGTCTTGAGTTCGGGCTTTGTCTCTTGTTACAGTACCCCAAAGCTTACCTTTCTTGGTTAAATGCCAAATATTCTTCCGGTGTTGCAAACAGACTAATGCTAACTTATGAAAAATGGCTCAATTGTGTATTTGGTAGCTCTGTCAATCAAGTCCTTTCATCTTCCAGGTTAAATGAATTAGATGCAAATACAACTTTTGAATTTTTCTATACAACGTTATTACATTCAGGCTCCGAGCTTCTCCGTTTCTCAGATAAGCAAGTTAATAATGGTCTTTATCTAATGTTCAGTTCAAGTGCGAACATCATCTATGCCTTAAAGGAACCAAGCATTTCTGCTCAAGCTCGTACAGCAGCTATTCGTGCCATTAAGATTCTCTACACTAATTGTTTTGAAAAGAGAACACGACCTGTTCTAAGTCACCTGGATGAGCCAGGAGCTTCATCAATTAATTCTATTTGCTATATGTTGTGGGATATGACTCCCATTAATACTTGGGGCAATAAAGGGGACTGCGAGTATTTTGAATTAAGTCTAGAAGTCCTTGAATTTGCTCTTCACCTAAAAAATCCAGCTTGTATAGAGAGTGCCTTGCATGGGTTAGGGCATATGGGCAGTTTTGGAAGCAACCACCGAATTTACAGAATGATTGATGACTGGATTAAGCAAGCGCAAACAAGCCGTCCCGAGTTGCTACAATATGCTGCAATAGCACAACAAGGGTATATTCTATAATCAACTTCTGACAACAACCTTTTTTTTACAGTGATTTTTTATTTGTCGCTATGCCAAATTAATGTCATTGAGGGTGTAAAGCTTGCACTCCTTGAGCATTAAGCTTAGAAATAGCACCGGGAGCTTACAACCTATATCGACACAGCTTTGTTGCAAGCCTAAAGTGGGTAAGGCTTAACTCGATGACACGGATTTGTCTCAACGTAATTTAATTAGTCAATGTACAATAGTTAACGCACTGAAGTGCCGTTGAGCATTGAAATAAATGAATTCGCAAAATGAACTCCTAAAACAGCAGTTGATAGAAGCGATTTCTTGTCAGAATCTGCAAGAAATT
>NZ_NOLI01000333.1:0-2057 GCF_002245975.1 Nostoc sp. 'Peltigera membranacea cyanobiont' 213
TCGCTAACCATCTGATAAATGTCAAAGATGAGATTTCTTTAGTTAAACTGCAACGTGTGTTGCAAATGCCGATGGTAAAAGTATGGTTAGGACTATTGCTGGGTGGGTTTACATTAGAACAGCGTGGTGATTTTTATAACAGTCGGAATATTTGGGTGAAAAGTTCTCCAATCACTAACACTAACCCGATTTGATTTGAAATTTGGAATCTTTCAAGCTGCTTTGACTTCAGGGGGCGACAAGAGAGCTAAAGTGCTTGCTGTATTAACTTCATAGCCCTTAAAAGATGTTTGAAACCATAAGATGAGCAAGTTGCTCTCCACAGAACAGAATCTCAAAGGGTTCCAATTGCGAACTTTATACTAGGTTTTGGTCTTCACCGTTTGGCCGATTCACGCAACAACGGCGCTCTGTATTACTCATATCTGCCTTTCATCGAGGTAAACCGTAACTGTCCGCACTCATTTAATCGCGTAATTCATCATAATAATTACTTACCTTGATGCTACATCCTCAGCACATTCCTCAAGCGATGCCTTTCATGAAGAGACGCTACCACCACTCTCAAAAGATAAAGTGGGTGCTGCCATTGCAATAGATTTACCCATCGCTTTCCATAAACTGACTATCGTGTGGGTGGTGAAAGTTTTTCCTACGCCAGGGCCACCTATAAGAATCATCACCCTCGAATATGCAGCCATTTCTACAGCAGACTGTTGCTGTGGTGAGAGTTGAATTTTATGGCTAGCAGTAAAGCGCTCAATCCAGGCACGGACACGGGGAATATCTTGTGCAATGAGCTGGCTCAAGCGCCCAGATATCAGTTGTGTTAGGTTTTGTTCAGTATGAAAGTAAGTTGGTTTGTAGCACAGCAGGGTTTGGTCTGGAATTTTCTCTCTGATTAGCTCATCTTTCAGAGCCATGTCTTTGATAGTTTGAGCCATTGCCTCTTCTGTTGGCTGATGTTCCTCAGTAGTCAACAGTTTAATTACTGACTCAATTAGTTCTGCCTGTGGTAAGTAACAATGTCCATCTTCAGCAGCTTCACTCAAAGCATGGACAAGTCCAGCACAATATCTGAATTCGCTATCAGGTGCAACTCCCAAGTTACGGGCAATTTTATCAGCAGTCAGAAAACCGATCCCATAGATATCGGCTGCTAGCTGGTAGGGGTTATGGGTTACTGTAGCGATCGCTTTGTCTTGGTATTGTTTGTAAATCTTGACTGCATAAGTGGTTGAAACGCCGTGGCTTTGAAGAAACACCATGACTTCTTTGATAGCTTTCTGAGTTGACCAAGCATTTTTGATGAGAGTGATCCGCTTTTTGGCAATACCCTGGACTTCAATCAGTCGTTCAATCTGATTTTCGATGATGTCGAGCGTTTCTAAACCGAAGTGAGCGACGATACGCTTGGCTGTTACTGGGCCAACACCTTTAATCAGCCCACTACCCAAATATTTTTCAATTCCAGTGAGAGTAGCTGGTTTGGTTTCTTTGTAGTTGACTACTTGGAACTGGGGGCCAAATTGCGGATGGTCACGCCAGAAACCAGTTAGTTGTAAGGTCTGCCCTGGCTGAATGTTAGCAAAGCTGCCAACGATTGTTGTGAGTTCGGTGCTACGTGGGCGAGTCAGCCTTGCCACGGTGTAACCTGATTCGGCAGAGTAAAAAGTTAAACGTTCTACGACTCCGGTGATTGTTTCGTGTTGAGGAAAGGCGCTTACTTGTTGAGGGGAAAGATTAGGAGGAGTGGACATTGCTTATGATCAGATGCCGCACATTATAATATTGGAAGTCAGCTAATTATAGTACATAAATACTAAGCAAGATGCCCGGTATTAGGAGCTCGGGATAAGATATCCTCGAAACTTTTGATTTATGATTGTTCGATCTGAACCTCTATTTTAGTCTATTCTCAATAAGGCAGATTGTTGAGATTTAACAACTACCGCTCATACTGCAACATTCTACTCAACTACTAGACATCTCCAAAATACTAACATTCTGTGGTAAAAGAACATCAGAGAGTTTTTTGACACAGAAATATGAGCGAC
>NZ_NOLI01000334.1:0-1904 GCF_002245975.1 Nostoc sp. 'Peltigera membranacea cyanobiont' 213
GCTAGTTTTTGATACTTGTATTTATGTCTTATAAGCTAGCCACAGCAAAGCTTTGATAGTTTTCGGAGATGTCTAATCAAAATTTGGTTTTGGCAGCGTGTTAACATCCCTGCGAATGTGCTTGGAGATTCACCTGATCCAAATACATGGGGAAACCCTTACGTCAGGTTCAATCCGTGTCCCGGATATTTCAAAGATATGGAGATGGTGATCAATACGACCTTGTGCGGAGACTGGGCGGGCAATGTTTTCCCTGGGGGATTAGAAAAATGCGGTGGCTACCTTTGGGACACAAAAAATAATCCCAAATTACGAGACGCATATTTCCTCATCCGAAGTATAAGAATCTTCACGTAAAAACAAACTACGGCTTTGAATACTAGTGGTCCATCGCAGATGTGGTCAAAGATTTTGGATTTGACGGTGTAGATATTGACTACGAACCGTTCAATAATGGTCAGTGTCTCTAACGCGGCTGGAATGATGCTATATGTTAAGCATCAAGGCGGATGTAGCGATTAATACTTTGAAGCATTTGTTTGGAGTTCATTTATGTCTTGTACACTCGG
Source organism: Nostoc sp. 'Peltigera membranacea cyanobiont' 213 (assembly GCF_002245975.1). NCBI lineage: Bacteria > Bacillati > Cyanobacteriota > Cyanophyceae > Nostocales > Nostocaceae > Nostoc > Nostoc sp. 'Peltigera membranacea cyanobiont' 213. The sequence goes on from NZ_NOLI01000334.1 coordinate 570, forward strand.
TAATTCATATATTGTCAAGTCGGGAGACACGCTTTTTATCATTGCCCAACAACAATTAGATGATGGTGAACGCTGGCATGAGATTCTCAAACCAGATGGCATCCCATTTACAGACGAGGATGCTTCTAATTTGCAAGTGGGTCAAGAAATATGCATTCCAAGGTCTACTCCTTTACCTCCTCCCTCCGGGAAGCAAATAAATCTAGAAGCCAGATTTTACAGTATGGAGGAAACCAATTGCCATCTACCTGCCTCCGGCGTGCATGGCGTAACATTGCAAGCAGCACTTGCTCTTCAATTGCAATCACAATGCCAAGGTGAAAGCGTTGGACGTTTACAGTGTGCAGTAGACCCAAATGTGATTCCCCTGTTAACAAATTTTACCTTGGTGCTTTGGGATGGTAGGCAAGTTCCTGCCGCTGCCCTAGATATCGGTACGGCAATTATCGGTCAAAAGATTGACATCTTTGTTGATAGCGTTGAAGAAACAATCAATTTAGGTGTCCAGTCTGTTACAGCAATTTTGTAATTTAATTTTTGGTTTACTTATTTATGTCTTGTACAATCGGTAGTTCATATATTGTTAAGTCTGGAGACACGCTTTTTGTTATTGCTCAACAACAATTAGGTGATGGCAACCGTTGGTATGAACTCAAAAAACCAGATGGCACTTCCTTAACAGACGCGGATGTGACAAATTTACAGATAGGTCAAGAAATCTGCATTCCTAACGGGTCTGTCACTCCACCACCACCACCCCTTCCCCCAATAGGCAAAGGCTTCTGGGTGTTGGGTGTCGTGAGGAAGAAAAAGAAATTTATTTGTGTCTGTACCCGTATTTAGTTTTCTTGATTTTTCCCTACACCCACTCAGCCTACCCCCAACACCCTGCCCAGACGAGCTTTCACATGAGTTTTAGTGCCATTCCCTGCTAAGTCATCAAATATCTTTCTTAACATTTACGGCTGATACGCCTTATGTCGGTGACGACTTTAACGATAAGACTTCCTCGCTCGTTATCGAATTAGTATCGTGAGTTAACTGATTTGGAGCCTTCATCCACCCCAATCACGATATATGTCAAAGAATGGATAATATGATTGCGTTAAATTACAAAGGAGATTCAGAGAATTACGATGTCTATTGAAATCTTTACTGATGCTAATTTTTCTGGAAAAACGTCAGGGAATATTGATCAAGAGTTTGCCTCGCTTGGAGATGTTTGGAACGATCAAATTTCCTCAATTAAGGTGTATGCGGGAGCAATGCGATTTTGTTAGGCGACTCAAAAAAAGTGCGATCGCTAATCATATTTTTCAGTATGAAAATATATTT
>NZ_NOLI01000335.1:0-1882 GCF_002245975.1 Nostoc sp. 'Peltigera membranacea cyanobiont' 213
ACTGGCTATACTACTCTGCAAAGCAATTCATCTATTACTCCTTTATAATACACCGTATTCCTAAAAGAGTCGCACCCAAATCATTTAAAACATGCAAGACTTTTAGGTATTAATTTTGAAAATAATACTAATAAGTTAGCTCATATAATGTTTTAGCTGTATAAGCATAATATGTACCCATTTTAAAATCCAATTAATAGTAAAAGCATTTTAATTTTTTATGAATGAATCAGGTAATAAAAAACTTTCTCAAAAAGATTTTGTTTTGCTGTCAGCGCCATTAATGGCAGCTTATAGAACAATAGAAAATCAAAGAAATGATCGCCTATTTTACGATCCATTTGCTGCTAAATTAGTCACTCCTGAAGCAGAAGCGATCGCCTTAGAAGACCCAGAAGAAGATGGCAGAGCTTACTTAGCTGTTCGCACACGCTTTTTTGATGATTTTCTACTAAGTTTTGCTCATGTTGCGCCACAAGTAGTTAGCTTGGGTGCTGGAATGGACACCCGTGCTTTTCGCCTGAATTGGACAGAAGGTACAAAATACTACGAAATTGATTACCCAGAAGTTCTAAACTACAAAGACGCAATTTTAAAGGATACGCCTACTACTTGTCATCGGTACTCTATTGCAATTGACCTTACCGATTACTGCTGGGTTCAGCAGCTACTTCAACAAGGATATGACAAAAGCATACCTTCTGTATGGTTACTGGAAGGATTATTGTATTACTTGAGTGATTCCGAGGTTCATGCTTTGCTCAACACAATCATGGATCTGACGACAACTGGTAGTTGGATTGGTTTAGATTTACTAAACCAATTATGCAAAGAATCTACTTATGATGAATTTTATCACGGGTATTTTCATTCTGGTTTTGATAATCCAGAAGAACTATTAGCTACTTATGGCTGGAAAGCAGAGGTATTACAACCAGGAGAAGAGGGAGCAAACTTTAATCGTTATATCCATCCTTTCCCACCACGCAATCATGAAAACGTAGAGCGTGTTTTCCTCATCAAAGCTAAGAAAATAATTTAAAATCCTTATGAAAGAAATATTAACTAATTTATTTTTTTTGACAGCCAACGCTTTTTTTGTTTTTCAAATAACAATAAAATCTGCTAATTCTCAAATTATTCCAGATGCGAATGGCACTAAGAAAAGCCGAAACGCTTGTGTATTAAGCAGTTTGCAACTGCTTTCGTAATTCATGCCGGGGTTTGGTCATTAAGGGATAAGCTTTCGGGCGGCGTTTACGGACTCGTGGTTCACTTCTACCTGGGCGCGAGGGAACAACCTTGTGAGCTATAACTTTGAGTAAAGTGTGATAAATTCGCTGACGTTTTGTTGAAGAAGTAGCTAACAATTCGGGAATAAAGTTATTTAAATGATGGCGAGTACCTTGCAGTGACAGGCGTAACGGGGGAGTACCGTAAGTAATACCTGCCGACCACATCAAACTACGCAGTAGATTGTAGGCAAGTAAATAAATGTAAATTTCTTTGCGTACCATTGAAGGAGTTTTACAGCGTAAAACATCCATATCCAAGGTAGTTAAGAGAAGTCTTAAATCTAGCTCAACATCCCACCTTTGACCGTAAAGCCCAACAATATCTAGAGTTGAATAAGTTACTTCATCTAAAAGCGTAGTGATTAAGCTAACTCTTTCTGTACGAAAACCAGGAATAACAATGCAATAGTAAATCTCTCGCACAGTTATAGAAGGAGGTAGAGCTAAAAACTCATCCTTATTCAATCCTTTTGGACAATTTGTAGGCTTATACCAAGTAACTAACTTGTTACAGTCTCCAACAATTTTACCTTTTCGCATGGAAGTTTTTCGAGCTTGATGTTTCCGAAATACAGCATCACAATTGA
>NZ_NOLI01000336.1:0-1831 GCF_002245975.1 Nostoc sp. 'Peltigera membranacea cyanobiont' 213
GGGGGAGCAGGGGGAGCAGGGGAAGAAAGAATAACTAATGCCTAATGCCCAATGCCCTATTTCCCTTATGAATAAAACAAAAAACCGGGTAAATACCCGGTTTCTGACAACATTAAAATACTAAGTTTTTTAGGGGCATAGTGCTGCTATGCTCCCATTTGCTTGTTGTCAAAATTAAACTTTAGCAGCAGCTTTGGTGACAACGTTGAGTTCACCTTTAGCATACTTAGCAGCAAAATCTTCCAAAGAAATTTGCTTAATCTTGCTGGCGTTGCCAGCTGTGCCAAATTGCTGATAGCGTTCAGCACAAACCTTCTGCATATATGTAATAGAAGGCTTGAGGAAGTGACGGGGGTCAAATTCCTCTGGTTTTTTAGCCAAAGCTTCACGGACAGCAGCAGTAATAGCCAAACGGTTATCGGTGTCGATGTTTACTTTACGTACACCACTCTTGATGCCTTTTTGGATTTCTTCTACAGGTACACCGTAGGTTTCAGGAATTGCACCACCATATTGGTTAATCAGTGCAAGCAAATCTTCAGGTACAGAAGATGAACCGTGCATTACCAAGTGGGTGTTAGGCAAACGACGGTGAATTTCTTCAATGCGGCTGATGGCCAAAATTTCACCAGTCGGCTTGCGGGTAAACTTGTAAGCACCGTGGCTTGTGCCAATGGCAACAGCCAAAGCATCTACTTGGGTTGCTTCTACGAAGTCAACAGCTTCATCGGGGTCGGTTAGCAGTTGTGAGTGGTCGAGTGTACCTTCAAAGCCGTGACCATCTTCAGCTTCACCAGCACCAGTTTCTAGAGAACCTAAACAACCGAGTTCACCTTCAACGCTGACACCCAAAGCATGAGCTACGTTTACAACTTCACGGGTAACATTAACGTTGTACTCGAAGCTAGCGGGAGTTTTCGCATCAGCTTCTAAAGAACCATCCATCATTACGCTGGTGAAGTTGTTCTTCATTGCTGAGTAGCAAGTAGAAGGCGCATTACCATGATCTTGGTGCATGACAATGGGAATCTGAGGATAGGTTTCTACTGCTGCCAAAATCAGGTGTCGTAGAAAGTTTTCTCCTGCATAATTACGAGCGCCACGAGAAGCCTGTAAAATTACAGGGCTATCTGTCTCGACAGCAGCCTTCATGATTGCCTGAATCTGCTCCAAATTGTTAACGTTAAAAGCTGGGATGCCGTAACCGTTTTCAGCTGCGTGATCCAACAGCAGCCGCAGTGGTACAAGCGCCATAGATAGTCCTCCTAATGTGGTTGTCAGCTAGTCGGTCTGAGAAAAGCGTAACTATTACGCTAAATCTTAAGAGTTTTTTCAACTTATAGGAAATTATAACTAGTGTCGTGTATCTATGTTGAAAAAGTTTACGCCATCGTTACTATAAAATATGTTCTATACTCCTGCACTATGCGCCATATTTTCTCTGTGTCGCTGTACATTTAGTTACCCTACAGATAGTAGCTCTGGTAGCCCAGTATCCAAAATGCTCATCTCGAAGCGATCGCTTCAACTTAAACACACTAACTTATGACAAATGCTATCAGGGTGTTTTTCCCTAACTATTGCATTCGGGATGAAACTATGCATAATTCACAGAAATTAACGTGAGTGTCCAACGGACACTCACGTTAAATATAGCGTAGCTTGCTTCCGCGTTCGCGTAGCGTCCCGTAGGGAAGTAGTAACAGACTTGTACTGAGCGCAGTCGAAGTACAAGTCTGTTAAGCTAATCGTCCTTTAACTGATTCGGCGGAATTCCCCGTCCCTCTACAGGGCGGGGATGGATAGCCGGACGACGACGAAAACACCTCCA
>NZ_NOLI01000337.1:0-1829 GCF_002245975.1 Nostoc sp. 'Peltigera membranacea cyanobiont' 213
AGTGGAAGCAGGGGAGCAGGGGAGCAGGGGAGCAGGGGGGAAAAACGTCTCTATAAAACTGGGGACTTGGCTCGTTATTTACCAGATGGCAACATTGAATACCTGGGACGTATCGACAACCAAGTAAAAATCCGGGGATTCCGCATTGAGTTGGGAGAAATAGAAACAGCACTGAGCCAACATCCCCATGTGCAAGCATCATGCGTCATAGCCCGTGAAGATACTCCTGGAGATAAACGTTTAGTCGCCTACATCGTACCGCAGCCACAAGTAACACTCACAATTAGCGAACTGCGTAGCGACCTCAAGGAGAAGTTACCAGACTACATGGTTCCTTCGGCAGTAGTTATTTTAGAGTCCTTACCCCTAACGCCCAACGGCAAAGTAAACCGCCGCGCCCTACCAGCACCAGAGCTAAGTAATGAATTATTAGAGAAATATGTCGCCCCGCGTACACCCATTGAGGAAATGCTTGCACTCCTGTGGACGCAAGTTCTGAAAGTAGAGCTTGTGGGCAGACATGACAACTTCTTTGAACTTGGAGGACACTCGCTACTCGCAACACAACTTATTTCCCGTGTGCGTAACAGCTTGAAAGTAGAACTGCCATTGCGATCGCTATTTGCTGCACCAACAATTGCTGAACTAGCCCCAAACATTCAAAGGTTACAGCAACAAGACTTAGAACTTGCCGCACCACCCATCTTAAGACGGACAGAGAATGCAGAACTACCACTGTCTTATGCTCAACAGCGTTTATGGTTTTTAGACCAGTTCGAGCCGAACAGTGCCTCATATAATATCCCCTTTGGGTTGCGTTTAGTCGGAAGTGTGAATGTTGACGCGCTACAACAAAGCTTAATTGAAATTATTCATCGCCACGAAGCATTACGCACTAACTTCATCACAGTTGATGGACAAGCTGCTCAAATCATTCAACAAGAAACGAATTGGACACTATCAGTTGTTGACTTGCAGCATTTACCCGTAACAGAACAAGAAATAGCTGCACAGAAATTAGTTAAACAACAAGCATTTGAGCCTTTTGACTTAGCCTCAGAAGCATTAATCAGAGCAACATTAATAGTTTTGTCCCAGACAGAACAGTGGTTATTAGTATGTATGCACCACATTGTCAGTGATGGCTGGTCAATAGGTGTGTTTGTCCAGGAGTTACAAGCAATATACAATGCTTATTCTCAAAGTGAACCGTCACCTTTGTTGCCACTACCGATTCAGTACGCAGATTTTGCCTTATGGCAAAGACAATGGTTAGTCGGGGAAGTACTTAACAGTCAATTAAGTTACTGGCAAGAACAATTGGCAAATGTACCCACGTTCTTGCCATTACCCACAGACAGACCTAGACCTGTTGTACAGACTTTCAATGGCGCAAATATGGAGTTTAGTTTGTCTGTTGAGCTAACTCAAAAGTTGGTAAAATTGAGTCACAAACAAGGTTGTACCCTGTTTATGACTTTGTTGGCAGCATATAATACTCTGCTTTATCGCTACACAGGACAAACAGATATTTTGGTGGGGACACCAATTGCAAACCGCGATCGCACCGAGATAGAAGGGTTAATTGGCTTTTTTGTCAACACTTTAGTGATGCGGACTGATTTATCTGAAAATCCTAGTTTTAACGAATTACTCCCGCGCCTGAGAGAAATGGCTTTATCCGCCTACGCTCATCAAGATTTGCCCTTTGAGATGTTGGTGGAAGCATTACAGCCAGAACGGGATCTCAGTTATACACCACTATTTCAGGTGATGTTTGTTCTTAATAATGCGCCCAAACCTGAAATAGAGTTGACTGGGTTAACTGT
>NZ_NOLI01000338.1:0-1825 GCF_002245975.1 Nostoc sp. 'Peltigera membranacea cyanobiont' 213
AATTTTTCTTCTCACTAATTTCTTGTCTGATAGCGTGGCCGGCGCGGGTACTTGCACAACGGTCATAGATGCACTTTACTTACGAATTGACAAATGAGACAATCAATGAGGTATAAAAATCAGAAAAGAATAGGCGATCGCTAGTCAGTAGGGGGCTGGAAAGATGGATAATTTACGCTGTCTAAGAGTGAGGGTATGGACAATCAGAGTAATTACCAAGCCATCCACGGCAAAGTGTGACCTCAACATTTACACTCTGTTTTTATTGGTAGCAATCTTTGTATCCAGGCTGCACACCTTTGGCAGATATCGTGGAAGATTTATCTCATGGTAGTGTCAATAGATTTTTGCTCCGTGAGCGGTATGAACCCAAGGGGTTTCACCCGAAATATTGTCCAAAAATCAGATATGAATCCTATATTTTAAAGGATGTAATTTTTGAAAAAGTGAGGTTACTGTACCTAACTCGGTAAGATTAAGACAAAAGCTCCTAGTCGAATGGCTACCATTTAGCTTCTTTAACAAACCAGATATTCTTGAGATGCCCGAAAGCTAATGACTGAAGCGATCCAAATCGGTAATCGTACAATCACAGCAAGTGAACTGATTTCCTTGCTGGCAAGTTACCAAATGCTGCCACAGTTGCAGCGAGAATTGATCATTGATGAGGCGATAGAGCAAAACTCACGCTTCGCGAAGGTAGGGATAGAGTGTACACCTGAGGAAGTAGCCCAGGCCAAACAGCAGTTTTACGCTGAAAAACAGTTCAAAAATGAAGAAGACATCCAGGCTTGGATGGCACATCAAGGGCTGATTCCTGAACAACTAGAAGTTATTACCATTCGTAGGCTGAAAATTGAAAAATTCAAGCAAGCTACTTGGGGTAATAAACTAGAATCCTACTTTTTTCAGTCCAAGGCAAAACTAGACAAAGTGATTTATTCACTACTACGAACTCAGGATGTGGGAATTGCCCAAGAACTTTACTTTCGGATTCAGGCAAAAGAAAACTCTTTTGCTGACTTAGCACGGGAATACTCACTCGGGCCAGAAGCCCAGACTGGTGGCTTAGTAGGTCCTATTGAACTGAATGCACTACATCCAGTAATGGTGCAAATGCTCTCTAGCAGTCAACCAAGTCAGATATTGCCACCTACCCGCATCGCTGACTGGTTCGTGATTTTGCGACTGGAAAAATTTATCCCCGCACAACTGGATGAATTTATGAAAGTGCGCCTCTTGAATGAGCTCTTTGAAACCTGGCTACAAGAACAACAAAAACAAATAATGTCTGCACCAGGAGGGGAGGCAGAAGCACAAGGACAGGGAAAGGGCGATCAACCTTTAACCTAAGCATGGGGATTCGCCTCCCATACTTGACTTCAAAAGTGCAGTATATAATGGGAAATGGGACTTCAAAACAATAAATTATCCAAAAAAATCAATAAACAACACTTTTTAAAAAATGATAATCACTATAGGTATGCAGTAACTTACCAGATTTTTAAGCGAAGAACGTTAAGACTATAGACATCTCTACCCCACCCCACAAAAAGTAGTTGAGTATTTTTTTATTTGGAAGTCCCTACTGGAGTTTAGACTGTCTAAACTCCAGTTTATTTTGTTTCTTCCATCCAAAACGGAAGCGATAGCGTCCGTAAACAACTTCTGTCACTCTCTGAGTATCCTTTTCTTGAGATTATTCAGAATACCCATAAAGTGAGAGAAGAGGGATAACGAAATAGAAGAAAGAGTGAAATTGAAAAGAAATAATATAAAACTAAAAGCCTTCTCAAATTGAAAATTGAGAAGGCTTTTAGTAAGT
>NZ_NOLI01000339.1:0-1799 GCF_002245975.1 Nostoc sp. 'Peltigera membranacea cyanobiont' 213
GAAAAAGTTCGGATCAAAGATAGCTATCGTGAGCGGATATTTACCGAATCACAGCAATTAGGTAAAAGTTACCTGGAAACGCTTTACTTTATCATTGATTGTTATTTTGCTTTCAAAAAGGGTACATTCCCTACTCAACAAATAGCTTTCACCCCGATTAATACTGAGTCAAACCAACTTATTCAGCCGACTAAAGAGCTATCTACAGACTCTAAACCAGAGGATTCTGATGACCAAACCTTCAGCCTTGATTTTGATTTGTAAGGGAAATATAGGGCTCCCGTGAGGTTGGTCAGCCGATGCTGTAGTCTCAGAGTCAGCGCCCAAGATGTCACCAGTCGAAGTTAGAGAGCTGTTCACCCAGACATTTTGGTTGTGATAAAAATTACCACGTTGTTCTAATGTAAACCCACCCAGCAATAATCCCAACCATACTTCTACCATCGGCATTTTAAAATCCGACACAAGCTGAATTTCAAAAATTACATTCGACTCACCCAAATAACTCTCGGTGCTGATAAGCAAATCGAGAATCATCCAGACTAGCCACAGGTTTAGCATAAATAGCCTGATTGCGAATAGCCTGTATCTGTTCTGACTCTCGCTCCATAGCTGGTGTGAATTCTTGTCGCTGTGTCAGCAAATCCTCAAACTCAATTTCCCCAGGTCTACCTTGATAAAAAGCCTCTTCAGCACAACGACGGACTGCATTACCAATTTCTGCCGGACTGCAAATGCGATATTCAGCCAACAGTCTACGCCATTGATCATCACTCCAAGGTGAGTTATTGTCTCGAAAAGCTGGAAAATACTTAACTAGATGTAGATTGAAAACTTCATATCTTGCCCCTTCATGGGGTAAATCCACAAAAAAGATATCATCAAAACGGCGAACTAATTCCGCAGGTAGCATTGACAAGCGATTGACAGTAGCAATGGTATAAACTGGCTCTTGATGCTCTTGCATCCAAGTTAGTAAAGCCGCAGATAGCCGCCGTGCTACACCTCCATCTGCATTGGAGTCCCAGCCAGCAAAGCCTTTATCAAAGTCATCCCAATAAAGTACACAGGGAGCAAGAGAAGTCACCAAAGCAATAAACTCCTTTAATGCTCTGTCGGGATGAGGATCACCCAGTAGTACACCCCAATTAGCTGCTAACAGTGGCAATCCCATTTTCTGAGCTGCTAACTTGGCAGAAAGACTTTTACCAGTACCCGGTGGCCCCCATAAGAGCATTCCAGTGGGAAACTTCAATCCATATTGCTTTGCTTGAGGTTGAAGTAGACAGGTAATAGTTTCCAACCTTTTCTCCAGTAAATCTAATCCCCCGGCTGAAGGTACATCCGGTTGAGCAATGTACTCTAAACCCCGACCCCGCAATTTGCTAACTTTATGCTCTAGCACTAATTGGGCGATTTCCTCAAGCTGCTCTGTAAAACCCAGACATTGGTGTAGTAGCATATTTATCTCGCCTATGGGTAAACCCTGACAGGCACGAAAGAGCAATTGCAGCGCTGATGTTTTTTCTGTTGTCTTTAACCAAGAATTGTGATCGCACTCTGCAAACTGCTGAAGCTGGGGATGGCTACTTTCAACCCAGGCATCACAAAACTGCTCCACAACTATCTGCACCTGCTGTTGATCTGGAAGTGGATTTGATAGCACAGAAATAAAAGGCTGTAATTCTAGAGATAGTTGAACGTAAGTTTCCAATAACACCCAATAAGGGACTTCCAAGCAATAAAATCACCAAATACAAGAATGATAATCATTGTGAGGAGGGGGAAGGAGAAGCAGC
>NZ_NOLI01000034.1:0-59650 GCF_002245975.1 Nostoc sp. 'Peltigera membranacea cyanobiont' 213
AACCCCCTCCCCGCAAGCGATGAGGGGGCTATGATGTACTTTGTATGATTAGGAAACGCTATATGCCTCTACAGAATAAAATATCTGAAAATCTGGGAGTTGATTATGACTAATCCTACAGAACTACTGCGATCGCGCTACGGTGAAATTCCCTTCAATCCCGAACAATGGAATGATTCTCTGACAACACTATTATCTCACCGTTCCATCCGGTCTTATTTATCCGATCCTTTACCACCAGGGACTCTGGAGTTACTAATTGCAGCTGCCCAATCTGCCTCTACTTCCTCTAATTTGCAAACCTGGAGTGTGGTAGCAGTCGAAGATCGAGAACGCAAAGAGGAGTTATCTAGATTAGCGGGGAACCAAGCACATATTAAACAGGTTCCTTTATTCTTGGTTTGGTTAGCAGACTTGGCGCGTCTAAGTTACGTTGCTGAGAGTCGCGGCATATCTCATGATGCGCTGGAATATTTGGAAATGTTTTTGACGGCAACAGTTGATGCAGCTTTGGCGGCACAAAACGCAACAGCCGCAGCCGAGTCACTCGGTTTAGGAACAGTATATATCGGCGCAATCCGCAACCACCCGAAAGAGGTAGCAGAGATATTAAATTTACCTTCCTCTGTGTTTGCCGTATTTGGGTTATGTGTAGGCTATCCAAATCCAGAGGTAGAAGCAGCGATTAAGCCAAGGTTGCCACAATCAGCTGTGCTGCACCGCGAAACTTATAAATTGGCGGATCGAGAAGAAGCGATCGCTCATTACAACGACATCATCAAAGAATTCTATACTGAACAACAGATGAATGTTGCTGGTGATTGGTCAGAACACTCAGCCCAAAGGATCGCCACTGTTGAGTCATTGAAAGGACGCGATCGCTTGCGGGAAGCTCTCAATCAACTCGGCTTCAAGTTACTCTAGAACACGACTTACGTAAGGGACTTCCAATTAAAAAAATATCCCAAATTTTCTTGTGGGATGGGCATCTTGCCCGTCCTAATAATTGGGGATGGGCATCTTGCCCGTCCCACAAATGGATAATTATCAACAAATAACTGGTATAAAATTTAATAGAAGTGTTATTCCTGAATATGCTTATTATTATTTTCTAGCAAATCGAAATTTGATTTTAGCTGATAGTTTTAAATCACCTTTACCAATTATTAATCAAAGCAAAATAAGAAATATTCCCTTCATTTGTCCTTCTATAAATGAACAAAATCAAATAGTTTCTTATTTGAACTACTGTTTAGAGTGCTTTCTTGTAAAGAAGTTTATTAGCAAAAAAACGCATAATTTACCAGAAAAAATTTACGCCGCATCAGATAAATTGTTTAGTATATATGATTTCTCCATTAATTCTATTAGAGAAAATAATAAGCAAGAAAAATATATTTCTCAACTGAAATAGGCGATTTTACAAGAGGCGATCGCAGGGCAACTTACGGCAGAATGGCGCGATCGCAATCCAATGCAAAAAGGCAACCCAGATACCGATGCAGCCGCACTCCTAGCCAAAATCAAAGCCGAAAAACAACAATTAATTGCTGACGGAAAACTCAAAAAAGAAAAACCCCTCTCCGAAATTCAACCTGATGAAATTCCATTTTCTTTACCTGATAGTTGGGTTTGGTGTCGCTTAATAGAAATTGCAGAGGGTTTTGAATATGGATCAAGCTCTAAATCACTTAAAGCTGGTAAAGTCCCAGTTTTAAGAATGGGTAATTTACAAAATGGATTAGTTGATTTAACAGATTTAGTATATACAAATGATGAAAAAGAAATACAGCAATATGCCTTATATTATGGTGATTTACTCTTTAACAGAACAAATAGTCGTGAATTGGTAGGAAAAACATCTCTGTTTCTTTGTGATGAAAAGATGATCTACGCAGGTTATTTGGTTCGCTATAGAATGCTTTTGTCAATAAGTTTTCAATATGCTAACTATGTGATGAATTCTCAACTTCATAGAGAATGGTGTAATACAGTTAAGAGTGATGCAATAGGACAATCCAATATTAACGCAACTAAATTACGAAGTTTTTGTTTTCCCCTTCCTCCGCTTGCCGAACAAAAAGCGATCGTTGAAAAAGTTGATTATTTGATGAAAATAATTGACCAACTGGAAGAACAAATCAAACACCGAAAACAACTCGCAGAAGACCTCATGCAAACCGTCCTGCGCGAAGCATTTGAATAATCTTCTATGTACCTAAGAGGTTGTTTGAAAAGTGTTTCGCTGTGACTTTAGGCACTTTAGATCCCCCCTAACCCCCCCTAAAAAAGGGGGGAACCGGAATCAAAGTCCCCCTTTTGAAGGGGGATTTAGGGGGATCTAAAACGTTTTGCTACCAAGAAGAGGACTTTTCAAACATCCTCTAAACTTAACTATTTTAATCCTAGTCGCATAATTGTATTTTACACAAAAAAATAGCTCTACTGCTCTCTTTATTGAATCAAATAATAAATGAAACTGTATTTTGCTTAATTACGCATACAACCATACAACCAATCATAAGCAACTATTAAAATTCAAATTCTTTGTAGATACTCAGGTGGCACACAATCTACTAACCAAACACCATTAGCAGAACAATAAAAAATATAACCCGCCTGATACATTGCCGCAGCATTTACAGCAAAAACCACTGCTTTTCCATGTCTTGCACCAACAGTTTGCGCTGTTGCAATATCCTTCGATAAATGGACATGATGTCGTGACATTTTGCAAAGTCCTGTTTGCAAAATTGACTCTACAGATTTGCGTCCCGTACCGTGATAAAGCCGATCTGGGGGAGTAACAGGTTCTAACTGTAAATCGACTTTTACACTATGTCCTTGGTTAGCACGAATTAGAGTACCTGTAGAATCAAAAGAAAAGCGTTGTTTCTCGTTGTATTCAACTACCACCTCTAATTCCTGACGGGTAATGGGAAACTTGTTTTTAGCACAAGCGGTAAGTAGTTCATCAACAGCAACCCAACCACCGGGAGCAAGTTTAATTCCAATTGCATCTGGTGTGTGTCGCAGATATTTGCTGAGATATTTGCTGATTTTGACGAGGCGAGTATCACTCATAAGATTGTGGTTGGCAAAGACTATACTACAAGTGTATATCAAGAATATTACATTAATGTTTTTAGTAAATTGACAAAATTTGTCTTCCCATCATCGCTAATGCCACTCCAATCATCACAATCAGCGTCACCTTCCCACCAGGCACGAGTGGTTGATTTGTACTATCTGAATTTTCTTGTTCTTGACGTTGCTTCCAACTCATTAACGCTGGAATAATTCCACCCAGAACTGAAATACTAAACGTTCCAGTGTAATCTAGAGCAGTAAAAAAGATGCTGGGATTGAGCGTTCCCAGAGTCATTGGAGGGAAAAGAACCAGGGAATATAAGGGGAGACGACTAGAAAGTTTACTTTGTGCGGTGGAGAAAATATCTTTGAATACATCAAGCAAACCGTAGACAAATCCGATGAATGATGTAGCGATCGCAAACTCTGCAAAAATGGATACTAGCACTCCTAACCATTCTCCTGCCCCACCTGCTCGGAGAATTTGCAATGGATCGATAACAGTTTTACCGTCAGCAGTGCCATGTAGCATATCGGGAGTGACGCTTCCTAAAATTACGGCATTCCATGCCAAGAACATAATTAGAGGAATCACAGAACCCATAAAGATAGACTGACGAATTTTGCGGGCATCCCCTTCGAGTTGGGTTACAACCAGAGGCACAACGTTTTGAAAAAATAGCGCCACAGACATGACTGAAATGGCACTACCAAGGGCACTCCAATTTTGAAATAGCAGTTGGGTACTCTGAATATGTCTACTCGCCAAAAACAATAATCCCAAGAAAGAAGCGATGACAATTCCGACAAAGGCGCTGTTTAATTTTTCAATAAACTTTTCTCGTCCAAGATACATAATGCCACCAAATAAAAACGTGAAAGTTGTTGTGCCCATCCACGTAGATATATGTACACCTCCGATTTTTGCTGCCGCATAAGCTAAAATCTCTCCACCTTCGGTAATGTATGCCACCAAAAGAGCATAATGCATGAATAAATATGCGCCGCCTGCCATTCGCGCTCCCATTTTACCAAGGATTTTCTCAACAATTCCCAAAAAACCGATACTTGCACGCCCTTCTGTTCGCATCGTATTTAAAGTAACATCTGCAACCAATAACCCGGAAACTAAAGCGTAGAGCCAAACAGCAATCAATCCAGATGTGGATGGCACAATCCCAGATGGCATGGTGACAGATGGTAGAGCGAGAATCCCTGCCCCAACAGTGGTTCCCGCAATCAATGCAGTACTTCCCAATACACTACCCGGTTGATGATTGAGCTTTTTTCCATCAAATTCGAGATGAGAAAACAAGCGATTGACTTGCTCTGAATCTTGGAGAACAGTCTTTATGGGAACCATACTGAATATCCGTACCTAAACCAAGCAATATTAACATACGTAAATATTCTTCACAAAAACCCTGATTTTAGGTTTTGCCAGCATTTTTGGCGATCGCTTTCTTGTCTATTACCCCATGAGCGTAATCAAATATTTTATACTAACGCCAAGAGGCTTATACTATTTTGCTTTAAAGTTGATAAGCTGTTCCACATTTAAATTGCATAATGAGGGCAGGCAAGATGCCCACCCCACAAGAGTTATAAAAATTTTAGATATGCAAACTAGATGTGGTTTAGCTTATAAATAGGTTGGTAAGGACGCACAGCGTGATTTTTCAATGTTTTCAAGCTGTTCATCTAGTTGTCGTTTCTGAAGTCAAGCTTATTTCTAACCTCACTCATGAACCAAAGTTTATACTAGAGTTTCTTGATTCTGCTTGTCAGAAATATTATCTCCTTTGTTGAGCAACCTGCGGAATGTAGGATCTAAAAAAGCCACCTACTTTTAGGTGACTTTTCTATGACTAAAATTACCGTAATTTTAAACAGCGATTATTCATCAATACAACTGGGAATACCTAAAACAGCACAGGGAAAATTAGAACCTAACGCTTCAATCATCGGATGATTGACAGAGTTGCAACCTAGAAACAGAATATCGGCAGCTTCTGATTCAACAACTTTGTGAAGTTCTGTAGAAATGCAGCCAAATCGCAAATGAGATTTGAAAGAACCCTGCCATTCTTCAGCCAGACTCCGGGCTTGCCAGAGAATTATATCTGCTTGTTGCAGGGGAGTTACCACTGTCTGCAATTTGGGTTGAGTTAATACCTGTGTGATAGAGTTTGATACTTCACTAATTTGACATTCTAATGAAGACTGTTGTGTTGGAAAACTCAAAATATTTGAATATTGATTGCTTTGATTATCTTCTAACACATAAACAGCTTGAACTGTCACTTCTGCATTAGTAGCTAAACGGGTTTGATGGGCAATCCAGAAAGCAATATCTAGTGCCGTATGACTATTAGGAGATGCGTCATAAGCAACAATTAAATTAACTGGTTTTGCTTTTTTAGTTTCTTTAGAAAAAGGTTTTTTTGGTTCTGGCAGCAGTACCATTTGTTCAATTAAGTCATCTCGACCTGTGGCACTTTGCAGACGTGCTAACATTGGCTTGATTTGCACAGCTTTACTTCTCCCAATGAAATGAATTAACAATGAGAAGCAGGGGGACGAATTTTAGATTTTTAGATTTTGGATTTTAGATTGAGTGACGATAACCAAAATTGCAAATCTGAAATCAGTCAAGGAAACCCCAATAATAACTGTATTACAGCCAAAGTCTTGGGGGTTCCTTCCATTGCCTACGGAGTTAGCTGACGGGCTAAGACTGGAAGGTGTCTCTCGTAAGATTAGCCCCAAACATTGGTTCCTCCGTTCCAAATTCAGCTTTCATGAATTTGAATTAGGCTACCCACTAAAAAAAATGATAATCTAATTTACTCGTCTTGGGTAAAATAGCGATCGAGAAAATTTAAGGCGTGGTTGCGGAGTTCAAAATATTCTTTTGAGTTTCGCATGGCGGCGCGAGCCTCTTTCAGAGGAGCTTCGCTAACGCGGGGACGCTCAAAAGGAACTTCTAAAATCTCTCCTATACTAGCAGCTGGGCCGTTGGTCATCAAGACGATACGATCGGACATATAAATTGCTTCGTCTACATCGTGGGTAATCATCATCACTGCTTGACGATTATTTTCCCAAATATCCAATACCTGCTGCTCTAATTTGCCACGAGTTAGTGCATGTAGTGCCCCAAAAGGTTCATCCATCAGCAACATTTTAGGACGAATTGCTAAAGCTCTGGCAATACCTACTCGTTGTTTCATCCCTCCAGATATTTCATCAGGATATTTGTCAGCCGCCGCCGTCAAGTTTACCATTGCCAAGTGTTGATTTACAATGCTAATTTTTTCAGACTTATTAGCATTTTTTAACACCTCATCCACGGCTAAACGGATATTTTCTCGGACTGTTAACCAAGGTAACAGCGAATAGTTCTGAAATACCATCATCCTTTCGGCTCCTGGCTGACGAATTTCTTTTCCATTGAGCCGGACTGAGCCTGATGTGGCTTTTTCTAAACCAGCTACTATCTTTAGTAGGGTTGATTTTCCACAACCTGAGTGACCAATTACAGAAATATATTCATCTTCACCAATCGTTAGATTAACCCCATCTAAAACGACAAAGTTATCTTTATCAGGTGTCGGATAAGACTTGACTAAATTTTCAATTTCTAAAAATCCAGGATGGGGTAGAACTTCGGTCTGGGTATTAATAGGTAATGAGGTATATTCCATCATCAAAATGCTCCCGAAATTATTTAGTCATCAGTCAATATTTGAACTTAGCATTTCAGCTAAAATTGCTTTAATTTGCATTCTCCAAAAAGTAAATCTTTTGTGGGTTGGACAACATAAATACCATAGTTGTGCAAATTAAATGCACGACAGCTTAAGACATGTAAAATTTAGTGGGAGCATTAGCCCTGATAGCAAAACTATTCAGATAGCCCACAGGATCGCTGGGGTCGAAGCCTTTCTTATCTATAAATACTTCTGGTGGTTCGACCTTGTAATCATCCTTGGGACATTTGATGCCCATTTCAGATGCTATCTCCCGATATAAATCTGTTCTCCAGCCCTGGTCGGCTAGTTTATCGGCATTTTTAGGAAATTCCTTAATTTGTCCCCACCGCGCTGCTTGTGTCATCAACCAGAGACTTCTCGATCTCCATAAGAATGTTGAGTGTTCTCCTGGCTGTTTGGGAAGGTTGTCAGGAATATCGAAGAAAATCGTGGTGTCAGCAGCTTTGATGGTGCGGTCTTTACCAATACAGGTTTAAAAATTTGAATGATAGGATTGAGGGCTAACATTGCCGGTCTGGACATCCCAATGAGAAAACCCAGAGGAATCGCTACTACCGCACCTAACAAAAAACCCAGTAATACCCGACGCAGACTTGCGATCGACAACCAACCAATTCCCAAGTTGCCAGGGCCTCTTTGGTAGAAGGGATTTAAGATGTAGTCCAGATTAGCGATTAGCGCTTCTGGTGGGGTGGGCATCAATTCATGATTGGCAAGTGCAATAATCCACCACAGCACAATTATTCCCAAGAAGCCCAATACAGGTAAAATGAATACATCTCTGAGGATGACAGGTTTTGTCTTTTTCCAGGCCGCTTGTGTTGCGATCGCTGCGATCGCAATAAAATTTAATTGAAATATCATTTACGACCTCAACAGATTTAAGTGCAGGTACAAAAAATCCGAGCAGTACCAGCCTTGGACACCGATGAGATCGGAACATCGTAAAAATGCCGTCTCTTCAGTCTCCTCCCAATGCCTACGAAGTTAGCTGACGGGCTAGGGCTGAGAGATGCCCTTCTTTTTAAAGTGCTGAGTAGCGAGTGCTGAGTTCTGAGTTAACTCTTCACTTCTCACTCTCAACTCCTCACTTTCTATGAGATACGCCCCACAATTTGGTTCCTCCGCTCCAGCGTTATGGACTGTAACACGCTGAATTAGGCTGACTTACTCTAATGGATTGCTAAATTATGGACAATATAACATCGATTCTCAGTAAAAGCCATCTATCTTATGATAAGTAAAGTTAGATTTTATGCTGTAATTAAAGGTTTTTACTTAACTCATGGTAATAATTATAATACATATTTATAATTGGATTTTGAGTGAAATCCTTGCCCAGAAAGCTAAACAATATAGTCTAGTCAAGCATAAAGATTGTTACGTGTTTAATTAATATTTCTTAATTTTAAGCTGGATTATACTGAGGGAGTTTTATATGAGGTTAGTTAACCAGCAAATAAAAAACATTTAGAATCTATTACTTTTGGTAGGTGAATTAAATTCCTAAACTTGGTAAAAATCCACTGCACTCGCTAAACTAATTGAATATGGAAGTTTGCTCATCTATCTCCTAGCTGAATTTAACATAATGGATTTTAGTCAAGTACTGGCTGAAAAAACTGACACCATCATTGAGAAATGGGTTGCAGCAGTTCGCAAGGATAGACGGATTGAAAGTGCTGAGGACCTATCTTATACAGCAGTAAAGGATCACATCCCTGATGTTTTACAAGCAATGGTAACAGTGCTTTCAAAATCTCAGGATAATGATATTCAGTCCATAGTTACTGCCAGTTTTCAGCATGGAGCTATTCGAGCGGAACAAGGTTACGATCCAGGAGAAATTGCCAGAGAATATCATTTGCTGCGAACAGTAATATTTGATGCTCTACAAGCAGATTTATTAGGGGGAACACCTATAGAGATAATTCGTTCCATGCGTTTGATTGACGCTATTATAGACGAAGCGATCGCTCGGTGTTTTAAGAGTTATGTTGACGAACGCTTGCGAGAATTACAGCAGTTGCAGTTATCACTAACGCTTCATAATGAGGAACTTACGCGCTTAATTAGCGCCAATCAAGAGTATCTTTCGCAACTAGCCCACGAATTGAAACATCCCCTAACTTCTATTATTGGTTACTCGGATCTGTTTTTACGCCAACAACGACGAAAGACACGGATAAAAGATACCTCAGCCAATTTAGAACATATTGAGAGGGTACTACGCAACGGTAGACAATTACTCCACCTAATTAACGATGTATTAGAACTTTCACGATATGAAGCAGGGCAGATAAAACTCCAACTAGCGCCTACCGATGTGCGTGAATTAATCAATAATATCTGTGAAATGTTGGAACCTTTAGCTGCTGGGAAAAATTTAAAAGTCGTAGTAGATTGCGATCGCGCTCCCAAAGAACTGATCACAGATCCTTTTCAATATCAACAAATTGTTACAAATCTTATTAGTAATGCAATTCGCTATACAGAGTCGGGGACTATTATTATAATGTGTCAGATGTTGGAGAACCAGAAATGTGCGATCGCGGTTTCTGACACTGGAATTGGCATTGCACCAGAAAACCAAGCCCAGATATTTGAACCCTACTTTCGGGTTAGTTCTAGCGATCGTCCTTATCTACCCGATAGTACAGGATTGGGGTTAGCGATCGTTTCGCGGTTGGTGAAACTACTACAAGGTGAAATTAACCTAGTTTCTGAGGTAGGTGTTGGTTCTACCTTCACGGTAATTTTGCCTTTAGAAATAGAGAGTTGATTTCGTGCCAAGATGTAAAATTCTTCTCTACGCCTCTGCGTGAAATCAAAAAACATTTTTACAACAATCCTTGTTTTTCCAAGTTAGCTAGTGCATCCTCAGCAGCAGCTTTTTCTGCATCTTTCTTATTGCGTCCCTTACCTTCGCCGAACTCTTCTTCACCCATAAACACTGTAGCTAAAAACTCTGGTGTGTGAGATTCACCACCTATTTGTCTTGTATTATATTTGGGGGGAGTAGTGATACCTCTGCTTTGCACCCATTCCTGAAAGCGATTTTTTGAGTCTATATTAGAGCGAGACACAACATTATTCTCAGGTACAGAATCAAAGAACTGTTTTACAAAATCACGAACAGGTTTAATATCGAACTCTTTATCCTCATAATAAGCACCAATGATTGCTTCAAAGGTACTGCTAAGTAAATTAGGATTTTGACGGCCTCCATCTCGAATAGCACCATTCCCTAGTCGCATCTTGGAATTTAGTTCTAAATCTTCAGCAAACTTTGCCAATTGCTTCTCATCTACTAGTGCAGAACGACGACGAGTTAATTCATCTTCTCCCTTTTCTCGGTGTTTCTTATAGAGATATTCACCACTTAAAAAATTAAGTAGAGCATCACCGAGAAACTCTAGGCGTTCATTATGCTTGCTTGTGGGATGTTCATTAACATAAGAACGGTGAGTAAGCGCTTGATCTCGAAGTGTTGAATTATCGAATTTTGGAAGTTCGTACATTTTTCTGTTTCCAATTCCTAGAGGAGTTAATTACCCTAAGTTTACGTAAAATTTGATTACTGTCTCAACCGTCTGCTAAGGTATATGATACTATTTTCAATAGTTTAAATAATATTCTAACTTTTAAAGAATTTATACCTTATTGTGCGCGATCGCACTATACAAAATACCTAAAATTTTCTTAATATCCTGAATATAATATTCACTCAAATCAATCGAAACTACATTACCTTCAAGTTTTAGAAATTGCCAGATCGTACCGATAGTCACAGCACCATATATAGCTTTTATTTGATTTCCACCTCTTTCGTTAAATAACTGAGCAGCTACCATTTCGGCAATACATTGGGCTAAACCAGACCTCAAATTCTCATTTTTACTTTCTACTAACATAATTACCGGACTACGCACAAGCAACTGCTCCGAAGAAAGACTTAAAATAAAATCACAAAAACCGTTTAATCCTCGTTGACTATCAACAGTAAAATCAACTCCTGAAAAAAAGCTTATTTCATAATTAAATTTACGTCTAATTTCTAGTAAAATTGGACTAATTATCATTTCGCTTCGAGCTTTTTCTGTACTGATAGCTACTGCTAAATCTACATTCTCCCTAAGAATAGTAGCTAATAAATCACTACATTCTTGCTCTTGTACGCTTGCAAATAGTCCAGATGACTCGTGAATAACTAAACCAAAAGAATCAATAATTTCAACAAGTTTGAAATCACTATAAGCCATAAAACTTACTCCTTTGTCTTATGACTGAATCCTATAACAAAGTTTAAAAAATCAGCTTTGGCGGAAACACCTTAGCTAAATCAAGAGATAAATTAGGGAAGCAGGGAAAATTTATTACTTCATTTGACAATAAAATTCGCTTATTTGAATAACCATATCTACCTTGATTATCCTGATATGGTTCACTGTAAGCTTCCAAATAATTATCGAATAAATTAAATATCCAATAATCA
Source organism: Nostoc sp. 'Peltigera membranacea cyanobiont' 213 (assembly GCF_002245975.1). Taxonomy (NCBI): domain Bacteria; kingdom Bacillati; phylum Cyanobacteriota; class Cyanophyceae; order Nostocales; family Nostocaceae; genus Nostoc; species Nostoc sp. 'Peltigera membranacea cyanobiont' 213. Next base: position 11,362 of record NZ_NOLI01000034.1, read on the forward strand.
CTAATACCCGCTTTAGCATAAAGAGGGATTTTCACATCTTGGTCATAAGCTAAAGAAGAATCGGAAACTTCCATCACCAATAACACATCAGCAGGTTTAGGGTGAGCCGACAGATAATCATCAGCACGGTTTTGAACAATCGCAAAATCTGGTTCAGGTTCGCTATTAGGCGGTAAAGCAATCGGGGCTTGAGATTGCAAAGTAGCCTTGTCTCCCAGTATTTTGGGGAGTTCCTTCAACAGTTTTCTTAAACAAGTTTCATGGGCTGTACCTTTGGCTACCATTTGAATAATTTCTCCATTAATTAATTCAATATGGTCATCTTCATGGAAAAAGCCCAATTCTCCAAGCCTGTGGTATTCATCCAGTGTGAAGCGTTTAGCCTGAGCAATACTCATAACCTTACCTTTCTCTCATTGCCATAATACTTATTCTAAATGTGCCAGAAATTGGTATGCTAAAGGCCGAGACTCGCTATGAAAGCAAACAATGCCTGCGCCTACCATTAATCCTACAATCACTGCTTTTCCCTTGACTGCCGTAGTCGGTCAAGAAGCAATTAAATTAGCCTTGCTGTTAGCAGCCGTTGATCCTGGTTTAGGGGGAGTGGCGATCGCAGGTCGTCGTGGTACGGCAAAATCTGTAATGGCTCGTGCTATCCACGCTCTACTACCACCCATTGAAGTTGTCAAAGGTTCAATCAGCAACTGCGACCCCAATCACCCAGAAGAATGGGACGATCAATTATTGGCGGAGTACGCAGACAAAGATATTCAAGATGTGCCCGTCGAAATTATCCCTGCGCCTTTTTTGCAAATTCCTCTAGGTATCACTGAAGACCGACTATTAGGTTCAGTGGATGTGGAAAAGTCCGTAAAACAAGGTGATACCATTTTTCAGCCTGGATTACTCGCTACAGCAAACCGGGGTGTACTGTACGTAGATGAAATTAATTTATTAGATGACCAAATATCAAATCAGCTTCTAACAGTATTATCTGATGGACGCAACCAGATAGAACGGGAAGGGATTAGTTTTCAGCATCCGTGCAAATCCCTATTTATTGCCACCTATAATCCCGAAGAAGGCGGATTACGGGAGCATTTGCTAGATAGAATTGCGATCGCACTTTCTGCTGACGGTGTACTCGGCTTAGATCAAAGAGTAGAAGCAGTAGAGCAAGCGATCGCTTATTCTAAATCTCCTCAAGACTTTCTCAAGCAATACAACGAAGACTTAGACTCCCTCAAAACCCAAATTATCTTGGCGCGGGAATGGTTAAAAGAAGTCATCATCACCCACGAACAAATTGCCTACTTAGTGGATGAGGCCATTCGCGGAGGAGTTCAGGGACATCGCGCCGAGTTATTCGCCACGCGGGTGGCCAAAGCTGCGGCGGCTTTAGAGGGACGGACAACAGTTAATGCTGAAGATTTGCGCCGGGCTGTAGAACTGGTAATTGTACCACGCGCCACAGTTGTGCAGACACCGCCACCCGATCAAGCACCGCCACCACCTCCACCGCCGCCACAACAGAATCAAGAAGAACCCCAAGACGAATCTGAAGAGGAACAAGAAGAACAGGAAGAACAGGAAGAAAATCAAGAGCAAGAACCCCCCAGCATCCCGGAAGAGTTTATCTTTGATCCAGAAGGGGTAATCCTTGATGACAACGTGCTTTACTTTACTCAAATGGCGAAGCGGCAAGGTAAATCGGGTAGTCGCAGTGTCATCTTTTCCGATGACAGGGGACGTTATATTAAGCCAATGTTGCCCAAAGGGAAAGCGCGACGCATTGCAGTAGATGCTACCCTGAGAGCAGCTGCCCCTTATCAAAAAGCACGCAGAGAAAGACAACCAGATAGAAAAGTTATTGTAGAACAGCCTGATATTCGCTCGAAACGCCTGGTACGCAAAGCCGGGGCGTTGGTAGTATTTGTGGTAGATGCTTCTGGCTCAATGGCCCTGAATCGAATGCAATCGGCTAAAGGTGCGGTGATGCAACTTTTAACAGAAGCTTATCAAAATCGCGATCAAATAGCATTGATTCCCTTCCGAGGAGAACAGGCAGAGGTCTTATTGCCTCCAACACGTTCTATTGCCTTAGCGCGTAACCGTTTGGAAAGGTTGCCTTGTGGTGGGGGTTCGCCCTTAGCACATGGTTTAACTCAAGCTGTGCGCGTCGGCTTAAATGCCCAGATGAGTGGAGATATTGGGCAAGTTGTCCTTGTCGCAATCACCGATGGGCGGGGTAATATTCCCTTAGCGCGTTCTTTGGGCGAACAGCTAGAACCAGGAGAAAAGCCAGATATCAAAGGAGAATTATTAGAAATTGCTGCGAGAATTCGGGCTTTGGGGATGCAACTATTAGTAATTGATACGGAAAGTAAATTTGTGTCTACTGGTTTTGCCAAGGAATTATCGCAAACAGCAGGCGGTAAATATTATCATTTGCCAAAAGCGACAGATCAAGCTATTGCTGCTATGACCAAAGGTGCGATCGCTGATTTAAAATCTAGATAATTAGTCATTTGTCATTTGTCATTTGTCAGTTGCTTTTCTACAAACCACTGACCATTGACTAATGACTACGAGCCAGTGGGCATTACCTGTGGTTGTAAATAGCAAATCAAATCTTGGATTCCCTTTTGCAGATAGCGCGTCACCGTCATTGGACTAGTGCCAATGTTCTTAGCAGCATCTTTGCGAGAAAGTTCCTTTAAAAATACCATTTCAACTGCCATGCGGGGCTTTTCTTCCAACATATTGATTGCACCTTGCAGTTGTTGGCGTTCTTCTTCTTGTTGTAGGAGGACATGAGAACGAGGACAAGGAAGTGCTTCACCCAAGGTTATTTGACAATCAACATAGTTAACTGCGGTTGCATCTAAACTCAAAGGCATCCGATTTTGAGCCGCTAACTTGGTTTCTTGCCATTCTTGCACAGATACCCGGAGGTGGCTGGCAATTTCAGCATCCTTGGGCTGGCGACCTAAAGACATTGCTAAATCTTTGCGAATCTTTTGCCCTTCATTATATAATTCTTGCCAACGACGGGGGATTTTTAATAGAGTACTGCGATCGCGCAAAAAGTGCAGCATCTCACCGCGAATGTATGGCACTGCAAAGGAACTAAAAGCATATCCTTGGCTAGGGTCAAAACGCTCAATAGCCCTAATCAAACCAAAATACCCAATTTGTTCTAAATCTTCATAAGGTTCATTACATTGATGGCTGAATTTATGAGCCATCTTCCGTACTAAGCCAGTATGTAACTGTACAAGTTTATTACGAAGTTTAATAGAAGGATTCTGGTGGTACAAGTGCAATAATTCTATACCATCAGTTCGTAAAGAGGACTCACTTGTTGCCATATACATTCCCTTGTTTTAACTCCCATTCCTCAGAAAATGGAGTTGCGTATATTTTCTTCTAAGCTGTTATTATTTTGCTGAGTCAGGGAAGAATAAGCTATCGTCGTTTCACTGAACTTATGAGGGGTCTAACTCCACAATTCAGTATTTATACGCATGATTTTTCTCACATCTCTGTTACAGGTTATTTTTGTTTTTTACATAACTCTTGAATCGCAGATAATCTTTATCTTTTGCAACAAAAACTAGCTATTTATGCTGAATAATGCATAACTAACCTAATAACCATCTGTCATACTGAGAGCAACGTAAATCAGTACTGAATTAATCGCAAAAGAGACTGGGCAATTTTATCTTTTAGTACGCACCGTCATTAATAAAGGTCGAAAAACCCAATTGAAAGTTGGGCTGATGAAGAAAACCTAAGCTACAAAAAACAGAATTCCAACTCATTTTTATGGGGATTTGTACTTAGTTGGGTCTTGAGGGACATTTCCATTCAATATTGGTAAGGTAGAAACTTTGGAAACTTAGTGGAAACATAGAAACAGGTGATTGCTATGCCAGTTTGCTGGGTGTCACACTTCTCTTAAACAGGAGGGTGAACAATGAAAATCACCAAACACCGACAAAAAATTCTGGATACACTTCAGCAATGGTTCAGCATCCATAAACAGGGGCCAACTCTAGAAGAGTTGTGTCAAGAACTCGGAATGCAACCATGTCAAAAGCAACAGTTCAGCGCTGGTTACAAACTATGTGCGGTATTGATGTCGAATGGGATAACCCGCCCGCAGTCTTCACCTACTCACATCTGAGCTAAAAGCACTCTCTCTAGATATCTGTGACAGACACTCTAAAGCTGCCCTTCAAATTTTGCAACGTTCTAAATCCTTGGCTGTTAACCGCAAAGATTGGTAACAATAGGAATAAGCAGAAAGTTTTTCTAAAGAACAGTTTTTCAATATGAGCAATACCAGTAATTTTCGTGAAGCTATGCGTGAGGCTAAATCTCACACTCTCGTTGGCCCAAATGTAATTGCCAACGCCCTCCCCTACGTCGGTGGTGGATTGGTGCTAACGGCATTAGGGACTTACGGCGGTTTGGGAGTTATCCGTGCTAACTCTGAAATATTCTTTGCCACTTTCATCGGTGCGGTGATTTTGGAGTTAATTTTGTTCTTTGTTGCCCAAAATGTTGCCCAAAAAGGTAATAAGGGTCTTGCACTACCTCTGCTAGCAACCTACAGCCTCTTGTCTGGATATACTCTCAGTGGCCTGGTGTATGTCGCTTTAGGACAAAAAGGTGTTGGCTTTCAAGGTATTGGTTTGGCTGCCCTTGGTTGTGGCGTTACTTTTATTGCTGCCCGTCAAATTGGTTCAAATCTCTCGGAACAAGATGGTATGGCTTTGACGAAAACCATCAATCTTGGCGTTATCGCCTTGGTGGTTGTGTGCCTTGCCCAATTTGGGTTTGCCATGTTTGGTGTTTATAGCCCAAATTGGTTAGAAATTGCCATCTCCGGTTTAGGGGTATTTCTATTTGTTGGGGTTTCTGTTGTCGATTTCTACATCTTGCCCCGCACTTACAGCGATGACCAATATCTTCCTGCTGCTTTGTCGATGTACTTAACCTACATCAACTTGTTTGTCTTTATCTTACGGTTGCTAATTGCCATAAATGGCCGCGATTAAGCTTTCGTAAGTATAAAAACTTAACAAATTATCAACCGTGGTCAAGCATTAGCAGCCACGGTTTTTTGTGGGATGAGAAACTAGAGCAATTTGTAGTAATATACTATCTAGTAAGCTATCAACCCCAGAGAGTAAAACCATGCTGGAACTCTTGAACATCAAACGTGAAGTAGAAAGGTTATCTAATATCTTGGCTAAGGCTGAAGGCTGTCTTTGACGTTCGAGAACTGAGTGCAAGAATTGAATATTTGAATCAATTAATTTCTCAATCTACTTTCTGGGATAATTCTGCCACTTTCTATCAGATACTTCAAGAAATTGAACACCTCAACGCTACAAAGAAACAATATCAGCGATCGCACTTCATTCTAGAAGATATTAAGGCTGCACTAGAACTACTAGAATCATACGCTAATGAGGAATTGTTGCTAGAGGCGCAAACCAACCTTAGCCAACTCCAGCAAGAACTCGAAACAGTAGAAATACAACAATTAATGTCTGACACCTGCGACCAAAAGGGGGCATTCTTGGCAATTACGGCTGAGGTTGGAAGTATAGATGCCCAAGACTGGGCAATGATGTTATTGCAGCTATACCATCGTTGGGCAGTAAATCACAACCATAAAGTATATCTAGTGCAAGAGTCAGTAGGTGATTTAGGAGAGGTTAAACATACCATCCTAGAAATTATAGGGCGTTATGCTTATGGCTGACTGAAATCGGAACAAGGAACTCATGCAAGAATAGAGCGAATTTCTCCTGTTCATGGCAATGGCAAACGGCATACTTGCCTAGCCAGCGTAGAAGTCAGCCCGATTTTAGATGAGTCTATTGATTTTGAGATTCCAGAGAAGGATTTGGAAATTACTTTTTATCGCCATCGGGGGAATGTCAACCGGACAGAAACATGGGTAAAGATGGTTCACATTCCTACTGGGATTAGTGTGTCTTGTAACCAAGAGCGTAGCCAGATGCAAAACAAAGAAAAAGCCTTAGCTATTCTCAAGAGTAAATTGTTTGCGATGCCTACGGCTGGCTACGCCTACGCACTAGCCCAAAATGTCCAGCAAGTTGATGAAATTCAACCTCGGCTAATAAAATCTCTATCCAGCAAGCTCATCCGAGAATATATCTTGCATCCTTACACCAAGGTGAAAGATTTACGTACCAATGTCGAAACAGCTGCTGCGACAGAGGTATTAGAGGGTAAAATTGATTTGTTTATCAAAGCCTATCTGCAACAGCTAAATCACACTACTTCAGTGAGTAAAGAAGCACTTGATAATTTCAAGTAACTTTTGTAACTAGTGCAGAAAAAATTTGCCCAATTACAGCTAAAATCAAGAAACATCAGTAGAATAAAGAGCAATTTTTTAATCCAAAGCGCTCTATCTATCATTCAGCAAGCATTATGGATGTCCTAGAACTCAAACGCGAAATCGAAACGTTGTCTGGCCGCCTGGGTAAAACCCAGGACTATCTTTGACGTACCTGCACTGACAGCTAAAATTCAAGACCTCGAAAAAATATCCGCTCAACCAGAATTTTGGAATGAGCAAACCCAAGCCCAACAAACGCTACAAGAACTCAACGACCTGAAAGCCCACCTTCAGCAATACGATCGCTGGCACGCTAATCTGGAAGATACTAGGGCAGTTGTTGAATTGTTGGAGTTAGAAACCGATGAGGCACTACTCCAAGAAGCGGAATCTACCATCACTAAACTGAATCGCGACCTTGACCAGTGGGAGTTACAACAGTTACTTTCTGGTCTCTATGATGCGGAAGGTGCTGTACTGACAATTAGTGCTGGCGCTGGTGGCACAGATGCTCAAGACTGGGCATTTATGCTGATGCGGATGTACACCCGTTGGGGCGAAGCTCACGGCTATAAGGTAACTTTAGCTGAAGAGTCGGAGGGTGATGAAGCTGGAATTAAATCGGCAACCCTAGAAATTACTGGTCGCTATGCCTATGGTTACTTGCGTTCAGAAATGGGTACACATCGCTTAGTGCGGATTTCCCCTTTTAATGCCAACGGCAAGCGCCAAACCAGTTTTGCTGGGGTGGAAGTGATGCCGCAGATTGATAACTCTGTGCAATTGGATATTCCAGATAAGGATTTGGATATCACCACAACTCGGTCTGGTGGTAAAGGTGGGCAAAACGTTAACAAAGTAGAAACTGCGGTGCGGATTGTTCACCTTCCTACGGGTCTTGCCGTGCGCTGTACAGAAGAGCGATCGCAGCTGCAAAATAAAGAGAAAGCCCTAAATCGTCTAAAAGCCAAGCTTTTGGTCATCGCCAAGGAGCAACGCGCCCAAGAAATTGCCGAAATTCGTGGCGATATGGTGGAAGCCTCCTGGGGAAACCAAATCCGTAACTATGTATTTCATCCTTACCAAATGGTGAAGGATTTACGTACAAATACAGAAACAACGGCGATTGGGGATGTGATGAGTGGCGAACTTGATACATTCATTCAAGCTTATCTGCGCCAAGAGAATAAATTAGTAGAAAACACTACTGCATAAATCAAAATTATTTACAAGTGCTAAGTCACGATTTTTAACATTACTTAGCACTTGTTACTTATTTTTAGTGTTTTCAGATTAGCGTGCAGGCGTAGCCCGTCCTAGACATCGCATAGCATTTCATCTTATTGGGGCGTTTTCGGAGAAATTCCTTAGCAATATGCAAGCGATCGCCATTCTATCTCAGACCAACTAACTGTTACAGTTATAAAAGAGTCTGTAGACAAATAACTATGAGCAACTCACCTTCAACAGAACCTCAACCCAGCTACGTAAAACTCGCCATGCGAAACATGGTGCGGAAGGGTGCAACTTCCCTAAAGCATTTTGGGTTGACTGCCGTAGGGCTTTTAGCTCTCCTTGTTGGTCTTGCTTACTTAACTCACTAAGCTATTACGCAACTGGTGAGAGTTGTCATTAGTCATTAGTCATTTATACTTCAAAGGACAGATGACCAATGACAAAAGAGAGTCTTAGCGACAGACAAGGAGACTATGTGCCCCTGAGCGTTGAATTATATGTGGAAGATTCTTTTTACGATTTCTCCTCGACAAAATCTGTAAAAATTGCGGACACCGATACCCGAATTCCTCCTGAAACTTGGGAAAATTGGTTTAATCAGTGGTTGAAAATACTTCACCCTCAAATCCCGCCAGCGCCAAGTTATGAAATTGGGCTGCGTTTGACAGATGACTCGCAAATTCAAGAACTAAATGCCCAGTATCGTCAACAAAATAAACCCACAGACGTTTTAGCTTTTGCTGCTTTAGAAGTGGATTTTCCGCAAAATAAAGAAATGCTTGCTTCTGTGCCATTATACTTAGGTGATATTATCGTGTCTGTAGATACAGCACAGCGTCAAGCTCAACAGATGGAACATAGCTTACCAACTGAGCTAGCCTGGTTAGCTACTCACGGTTTATTACACCTATTAGGCTGGGATCATCCTGATGAGGAAAGTTTGGGGCGAATGTTAAAACAGCAAGTAAAATTGCTGAACGTAATAGGTATTGCTATTGACATAGAATAGCAGTAGTTATGTCTCTTTAATGTTAATTTGGGGTAATACTTTTATAATACTTCTGTGGAAAATTGCTTAAAGATTGCCTCAAAGTTAATTCTGCCATTAAGATCGGCGAATATTCCCACTGTAGCAACTCTATTTTTGTATTTTTTAAGTCTATGTCCCCAAAAATTTCTCCATCACCAACGCCTACCTCTTTTCAACCACTGGTGTCTAACGAACGGGAATTTTCCTGGAAAGTAGCCTCTAATTTATTTGTTAGTTTTAAATATGCCTGGGCTGGAATCAGCTATAGTTTTCGGACTCAACGGAATTTTCGCATCCACGTAAGTGTTTGTGCAATGGCTATCGGTTTAAGCGTTTTTTTGCATCTGCAAGCCGTGGAAATAGCGGTAATTGGTATAACTAGTGGTTTAGTTTTGGCACTAGAGTTACTAAATACAGCGATCGAGTCTCTTGTAGACTTAACCGTTAAGCAGACATATCATGAATTGGCAAAAATTGCTAAAGATTGTGCGGCTGGTGCAGTCCTTGTCTCTGCCTTGGTAGCGGTGCTGGTAGCTGGTACGCTATTGCTCCCTCCTTTGGTAAAGTTAATTATATTGACTTTGTAAATATGATTTGCGTCAGCTAGGAAAAACCGTAGACATCGCTAAGTGACTTGGTAAGAGAAATCGCACTCTACCCAATCCACTTTCGAGAAGACACTATAAGCAATTCAAAGTTTGAGAAGTGGCTGGTCGTAGAGTAGCCGCTTCATATTTATACGTCTACATCAGCATTATTTTTAGACCTAGCGAACAAATAGCACGAGTAGTCTGATGAGTGCTAAAAACCAGGAGTGATGAGCTTTGATTATAGTTATCGACAATTACGACAGTTTTACATATAATTTAGTGCAGTATCTGGGAGAATTGGCAGCAGAATTCTCAGTAGCAGATGATATTAAAGTTTTTCGTAATGACAAGATATCGATAGATGAGATTCGGGCATTAAAACCGGAAGCCGTGGTTATTTCTCCTGGGCCAGGTCGCCCAGAAGATGCCGGTATTTCTCTAGAATTGATTAAACAGCTAGGACAAGAATTGCCAATTTTGGGTGTCTGTTTAGGACATCAAAGCATCGGTCAAGTATTCGGTGGTAAAATAATTTCTGCTCCAGAGTTGATGCATGGCAAAACCTCTCAAGTGTCTCACACTGGGGTGGGGGTTTTCCGGGGATTAGAAAATCCTCTAATCGCCACTAGGTATCATAGTTTGGTAATCGAACGTGAGACTTGCCCAGATGTGTTAGAAATCACCGCTTGGGTTGAAGATAACACTATTATGGGAGTGCGACACCGGAACTATCCTCACATTCAGGGCGTGCAGTTTCACCCAGAGAGTGTCCTGACATCTTCAGGAAAACAGTTATTGCGAAATTTTCTGGAACAGTTATAGTCAAGAGCATAATTAATGAAACGACGACAGTTGATGGGCTATGCTGGGGCGGGGTTGGCCACAGCTTTCGTTACTACCTTGAGTTCTGAATCTCAAGCTGACGCACAATCTAGCAGTTTATCAGTTCAGTGGTTGGGTCATACTTGCTTTCTTTTTACTGGTGGCGGTGCGAAAATCCTTGTCAATCCATTTCGGTCGGTCGGCTGTACTGCTAAGTATCGTCCACCAAAAGTTGCAGCAGATTTGGTACTAATTAGCAGTCAATTGCTGGATGAAGGTGCTGTGGACGTGCTACCGGGAAATGCAAAACTCATCTACGAACCAGGAGTTTATGAGTTTAAAGGTATTAAGTTTCAAGGAATTGCCATAGACCACGATCGCAAAAGTGGTAAGCAATTTGGTTTAAATACTGCTTGGAGTTGGAAGCAAGCCGGAATTAATATCCTACACTTAGGCGGGGCTGCTGCACCCATTTCCATTGAGCAAAAAATCTTGATGGGACGGCCCGATGTGGCATTTGTTCCAGTGGGAGGCAGCGCAAAAGCCTACAATGCTCAGGAAGCAAAGCAAGCTATTCAAGTATTAAATCCCAAGCTGGTGATTCCAACCCATTATCGGACACAGGCGGCTGATGCTGCTAAGTGCGATATTTCACCACTTGATGATTTTTTAACCTTAATGCAAGGTATGAAAGTACGACGCAGCAATGGAGATAGTATCTCCATTAGCCCTAAAGATTTGCCAGAAAATGGGGAAATTCAGGTTTTGACTTACAAGTTTTAATTGTAGGAGATGAGGGAGCAGGAGAAAGAACTCCTAACTCCTAACTCTTAACTCCTACTTCTAACTTTTAGAACGTATACCACTGTCCACCAAGCTTATCTGCGTCGCCGATGGGATTCTCAACGGCTGTTGTCCCATCTATAGTCCAAATATTATCTGAACCTGCGGTCTGATCGCGCCAGTAGATATCGGTCTTACCATCGCCGTTGAAGTCACCAAGGGATGGTGTCAAGGCTGCGTTATTAGTTGGTAAGAAAGCTTCAGTAGCAACTGTTGTACCATCCATCAACCAAGCGGTGTTTGCACCAGTTGTGCCATTGTGCCAGAAGATATCAGTCTTACCATCACCGTTGAAATCACCAATTTTGGAAGTCCAGGATGAGTCAAGTGTTCCTAAAGCCCCTTCTGTGACTAAGATACCATTCATCGTCCAAACCTTGTTCTCACCAGTTTGAGCGTTTCTCCACAGAATGTCGGTCTTATAGTCGCCGTTGAAATCACCAAGGCTAGCAGTCCAGGCTGCGTCTTGTGATTGGAGGGCAAACTCAGTTTTTTGCGTACCATCCATAAACCAAGCGGTGTTATCGCCAGTTGTCTGATTGCGCCAGAAGATGTCACTCTTGCCATTGCCGTCGAAATCAACAATGCTAGGAGTTAATGCTGGGTCTGTAGTATCTAGAACAGTTGCACTCAGAACTGTGGTGCCATCCATCTCCCAAATAGCGTTCTCACCGGTCGTATTATTATGCCAGAAGATATCGGTTTTGCGATCGCCGTTAAAATCCCCAATCTGAGGAGTCCAAGCTGGATCGACGCTAGTTAGAGCAGCCGCAGTCGCAACTTTGGTTCCATCCATCAGCACAACGCTATTCTCACCGGTTGTCTTATTCCGTAACAAGAAGTCGGTTTTGCCATCAGCGTTAAAGTCAGCAATTTTGTAATCATAGGCTGATAGGTCATATTGACCCAGAGAACCCTGTTCAAGAACTTTTGTGCCATCCATCAACCGAATGATAATCTCACCGGTTGTAGAATCGACCCAAACTTTATCTGTTTTGCCATCACCGTTGAAATCAGGAGTAATGGCTGCACTGGTTAGGTAAGGATTAGGATTGGGATTTGATGATGTTTTGACAGGCTGGGTAGTTTGTTCATTTCGTAGTGCATAGGAGGAACTCTTACCCCCAAATCCCAAATCATAATTTAAATTCTCAAAAGAAGATGTCAAGATTTCTGATTTTTTGAAAGAGTCTGATGCCCATCCAGATGTATTTAAAGATAAAGGTGAGGAATTTGTATTTGCAGGCATGGTGTATTTTTATGATTGGTTGTCATATTCTTTTAACTTTTTTTGGAAATACTTTTCTGTAACGAAATAACATTTACTAATTTTTCAATATTTATTTACAACCATTTATTTTTTATAAATGTCAGTCTTTTAAGATAAATGTTTGTTTTAAACGATGCTAATAAATTATCCAGTCTTACATAAACAATTAAAAAAAGTTTTGCTGTATTTTATGTACATATAAATCTATAGGTTTACTATTTGATTTTTGAACGAAATTAGGTATTGTAGAGTGTGTTAGAACGAAGTTCGTAACGCACTCTTATCATGGGTTTGATACGTTACGCTGTCGCTAACACATCCTACGTATATTTTCAAAAATCAAATCGGATTCCTATAGTTTGATTTCTAATAAGCATATTGAGACTAAAACATTAAACACTTTATCTAAATAAGTCCCTTAAATCCAACCAAGTCATATATGATGATTTGTAGATATTCCATCTCTGATATCTATGTTTTGTGATATCTAAATATAGTTAAGTAGTTATACGAACAATATCTACACTAACTATCTATTGGTTACGTAAACGAGCGCTTTTTTTATTGTGGGTTGAGTAGACATAGTTTTTACAGTGTGTTTTTGAATTTATGAACTACCATAATTTAAATAAGATAAACGAGTAAAAAATTAATTATTTTCTGAATCTCCTAAAGTATTCGATAGCAACAAGATTTTTGAGTTATTTAAAACTTATAAAATCTGAGTTTTTCAAGAGAATTAATTATTTTTAAATGATTTATGATTTGAGTTTAAACAAATATTGGTTAGAATAACTTAGATTAGCAACTACCGAGAAGCACAAACTGTGCAATAGCTGGTTGCCCAAAGTGTAAAATAACACAATACTTTAATACATACATTTAGTTATGCAAGCAGAATATCGGCAGCGTCGCGAGCAGTTAATGGCAAAAATTGGTGATGGCACAGCTATTTTTCGCAGTGCGCCAATGGCAGTGATGCACAACGATGTCGAGTATGTTTATCGGCAAGACAGTGATTTTTTTTACCTGACTGGTTTTAATGAACCAGAGGCAGTAGCAGTGTTAGCGCCGCATCATTCAGAACATCGGTTTGTACTGTTTGTCCAACCGAAGGATCGCGAAAAGGAAGTATGGACTGGTTATCTTTCTGGGGTAGATGCAGCTAAGGAAATGTATGGTGCTGATGAAGCGTACCCCATTAGCGAGTTAGATGAAAAATTGCCGCAGTATTTGGAAAAAGCCAGGCGTATTTACTATCACTTAGGACGCGATCGCACTTTCAACGACCAAATCCTTACACATTACCAAAGTTTACTGCGGAGTTATCCTAAACGCGGTACAGGGCCTGTCGCGATTGAAGATACTGGCCCTGTCCTCAACAGCATGAGACTAATTAAAAGTGAAGCTGAATTGGAATTGATGCGTCAAGCCGTGGCGATCGCAGTCGAAGCACACAACTATGCACAAGAAATCACCGCACCTGGACGTTATGAGTATGAAATTCAAGCGGAGATGGAACGCATCTTTCGACTCAGGGGTGGAATGGGGCCAGCTTATCCTTCGATTGTGGCTTCTGGTGTGAATGCTTGCGTACTCCACTACATTGAAAATAATCGGCAAATGCAGGATGGAGAATTACTGCTAATTGATGCCGGTTGTGCTTACGGTTATTACAACTCTGATATTACCAGGACATTTCCTGTGGGGGGTAAATTTACGCCAGAGCAAAAGACACTGTATGAGATTGTACTAGAAGCGCAAAAACAAGCGATCGCTCAAATTAAACCAGGTAATCCCTTCAAATTAGTTCACGATACAGCAGTGCGCGTTATCGCCGAAGGTTTAGTTGAAATTGGTATCCTCAAAGGTGAAATTGATAAGTTAATTGAAGAAGAGAAATATAAACCATATTATATGCACCGCACCAGTCATTGGTTAGGTTTGGATGTTCATGATGTGGGAGTTTACCAACATGGTGAAGACAAACCACAGATTTTACAACCAGGCCAAATTTTGACAGTGGAACCGGGACTATATATTGTGCCAGATACCAAACTAGCAGAAGACCAACCAGAGACTGATCCTCGATGGGTTGGCATTGGTATTCGGATTGAGGATGATGTGTTAGTTACACCTGGTGGACATGAAGTGTTAACTGCGGGAGTTCCCAAGGCCGTGGATGAAGTGGAACGATAAAAATGGGGATGGTATGTACCATCCCTAAGATAATTTAAATCAAGAACAACCCTCAACAAATTCAACTTCTGGTAGTTTACCTGAGCGAAGCTGAGTGACACGCTTACCGTCAGTCTCGAATACCACACGATAGTTCTGATTAGAACGGTCTTTCGGGATAAATGTTAAGTAGTGTCCGCCTTGGACGTATTTATGAGGTGTGACTTTAATTTGTCCTGGGTAAAGAGACTTGATTTGCGCTTCGGTGTCGCCAATTTTTGCACCTTTAAGGGTAGTAATTTGGGTATTCTGCCGCACATCTACTCTAGAAATGCGACCTTTTGTAACCATAAACAAAAGATTTTTGGGTTCGTTTTGTGGCTTAACATAGTAGCAACTGTTATTCGGCGAATCTCCCGCTAGCTTAGTACCAGCAGCTTTTGCCGCTTGGGAAACAGTCATCCCAACTCTTACCTCTCCGATACCATTGATGAACAATTTCGATTTATTTGTCAGTTTCGCCTGTGCTAAAACTGTGCTGACAGTTAAAGAAGAAACTGCCAACGTTAAGGAAGCAAGAGTCAATAATTTAACTTTATTATTCATAAATTGTGCAAATAAAAGTGGGTATATTTTTGTATACAGCATCGATGCTGCCAGTTTCGGATTTTCAAGTTGTTGATTGGCGAAATTCTGATATTACTTCGATTAAACCAACGATATTACGGTTGAATTCAGGTAAATCTTCCGCAGGTATCCAATATTCCTGATGTATGGAACCGCCTACAGTTTTTACGGAGTAGCGGCTTAAAAACTCTGCACGCACCTGAAAACGTGTTACATAGCCGATGTATCCTGTGTCAGTACTTGCCGCATTCCAGTTACGGGCAATTTGTGCGGCGTATTCTTCGTTAAGTACTGGGTAGAAAATAGGCTGTTCAGGCAGTCGAGGAGGAAATTCGCGATCGCCACTTTCTTTAATCAAAGCCAGTTCTTTTGGCCCAATAGGACGGAAGAGTGCGATCGTTTCTCTATCGCCCTTGGGCAAAGGTTCTCGCGCTTGCACCCATGCCGTGGGAATACCTGACACACCTGTAGATAGCGCCACAATACCACCCGCGATCGCACAAGTAGTATCTCTATCTCCCAAGCCACTTACAGTTAACCACAGTGCTTCTTCGTAGTTATGAAGGTGCTGGGCAGCACACCATAGTGCAAAAGGTACTGTATCTTGTGCTGAGACATGAGTACCATTTCCCAGGAGAGTAGCTGCTGATTGCACTGATGTGTTTTCCGACAAATTCACAGCCTGATGAATTTTTGAACTTACCTCACTGTCTGGAACATAAGGTAAGACAAGGTTGAGAAAATCTTCTTTGCTGGGTAAAGAATCTTTGAGTCTCCACGCCCAAGCAGCAGCAACAGCTACGGCAATTGCACCAGCGATCGCTTCTGGATGGGTGTGAGTGATTTCGGCACTGGCTTGTGCTTGTTTGACAACTAAATCCAAATCTTCGGCAAAGAACGCCCCTATCGGTGCAACGCGCATCGCTGCTCCATTTCCATAAGAACCTTGTCCGTCAAACAGACTACTTGCCAATTTATGCCAAGATTCGCCATTGCGTATTTGCGTTAACAGCCTGTGCATTGCTGCACCATAACCCCGTTCGCTATCGTATTGTTTAGCAAAGCTTTGTGCGAGATAATCTTGGTTAATTTCCCCGTATTCTTGGAGAGTAGACACAATTGAGAGCGCCATCTGGGTATCGTCAGTGTAGTACCAAGGTGATGCTGGGATGGCACGGCTAACAATCAGACTTTCTACCACATCTGGATGCAGAAAAAATCGCTCTCCAAAAGCATCACCCACTGATAAACCTTCAAGGGAGGATTGAGCGCGAATTAGGCGAAGATCGTCAGTTGTTAACATAAGTCATTAATAATTGGTTTTTATCAACTAGGATCTTCCTCATCCATAGCTTTAAAAAGAGTATTTCCAGTTTGTTCATCTGCGATCGCTCCTTGATTATCTCCCAAATGACGACGAATTTGGCTACGCAATATATATGCTTCTGCTTCTTTAGGATTTAGCTGAATTACATAGTTAGCATCTGCGATCGCACCTTTGTAATCTTGGAGTTTTTGACGAGTATATCCACGAGAGATATAAGCGTAGGTATCTTTGGTATTCAATTTAATAATTTCGTTGTAATCAGCGATCGCTCCTTTATAGTCTTCCAGATGATTAAGAACTTGCGCTCGCTGGTAATAGATATCACTGACATTTTTGGGGTTAAGGCGCAAAATCTCGTTATAATCTTGAATTGCGCCTTTATAATCTTTTAATCTATTACGAAAGCTGGCACGAGTCCTACGATATTCAACATCGTCAGGTTTTAAGCGCACAATTTGGTCATAATCTGCTAGTGCGCCTTTATCATCACGCAATCCCATACGCGCCCGCGATCGCTTTATATAAAGATTAACATCATTGGGATTTGTACGTAAAGCAGCAGTTGCAAGCTCAATCTGTTGTTGTCTATTTTTTCTGATCTGCTCAATTCTTTGCTGAGAATTTTGAGAGTAATAACTCAATAACCTTACCCAGCTAGGAGCCATAGCTTGCAAAGTACCTACCATTCCACCTAACAAGGTTACACAGTATATAACTAATAGAAAAACTCTAGTTTTCCATTTACTACGGGATTCATGCTGCTGTTGAATCAATCCCTTGACTAAGGCGTATCTTTTACTGAAAGGCAAGTTTCCATATCCGAGTTGCTTCAGATACTTGAATATGAAATGCAGAATATTGTCCCGATCTATGGGTGGATTTAGTTGCAGTTCTTTTTGAAATTTCTGATTAATTTTAGCGCTGCGGAAGCTATTAGGGATACCCATAGCTATCAACATTGCAAATAACAACAGCATTGGTCTATCTTTTCCTAGAAATCCTAAGATAATCACACCAAAGACTTTAAATAAAACACCAATGTAAGGGAAACGAGAAAACAGCAGTAAATCAGCAATTTGTCCTCCATCTAGAGGATAAACTGGGAGGAGATTGAACAAGTTTAGAAATATCAGCGTCCAACTTATTTCTCGTACCCAATCAGGATAACCACTGCCAAAAGGTGCAAGGATCGCCAGCCCAATCCCCAAAATTAACCCTGGTAATGGCCCTGCTAAAGATATCCAAAACTTTTGGGTGAGTGTGGCATCATCTTTACGGGCAGTTGCTAAAGCGCCTAAAAACGGTACGAATAAAACAGAGGTATCACGATAGCCAAACAGTTTCATCGCCAATAAATGTCCGCCTTCATGGAAAAACAGTACAGCGATGAAGATCGCCACACTTTGTGGACTAAGAAAGCTTGTATAACTAGCAATGAACAACCCTAGACTACCAAACAAAAGCCAAGTGCGAAATTTTTTACCCACCAGACCAGTTTGGGTATACTCCATTTGTTTAAATCCCTCTACTTCCAGTTCTATAGGGATTTCTTGTAAAATGCTGGAATCAGTTTTGGCTTGTTGTCTGCGTTGCTTGATGATATTTGCTGCTTTCTTGTTACCCTGCGTCATTGGGTTAAGCGATCGCAGAACTGTTAACCAATGTATCTGAAATAACTCTGTTCCCTTGATTGGTGATATTTTCCCCGTCTTGGCTAAGTTCCTAACATAGCCACTCATCTGTATCTGTAGTGCTTGAGCAAAAGACTCTGGTGATAAACCACAAGGTGTTTTGCTGATAGTTAATTGTTTGAGACGATCTTGATGAGTTTGCCATTGTACTGATACTTCGCCAGTATAAACATCCTGAACAATAGTGTTGGGAAACTCACCTATAAGTCCATGCTGTTTGCCGTTGACAGTCAGCAATAAAGTTTTATCCTTAAAAAAAGTATAAAACTCTATATCGAATAAATTGACAGGTTCGGCTAAACGACGAATAACTACTGTGGCATAGCTTTTGAGTGCTTTGTGATATAAAAGAAGTTCCCAATTTGTTTGCTCATAGGCTTTGCTGATTGGTTGATATTGCAAATAGCTGCATGGAAGAAAGCCGAATTGCTCTAGTTCTTTAATGGGAGTTTGAAATAAATCTTTTAAATAGATAGGAACTGTATCAGTCTTGGTAATCTGGTACTTGGGATATTGAATCTGAGACTTGCAAAGTAGTAAAAAAAGAATGAGATAGCGAATAACAGTCAGTAAAACGTAAATTGCGATCGGGTAGATTAAGTATTGCATAGCAATATCAAATTTTTAACTATACTTAGTATTCCCTTACACTAAATAAAATAGCTTAGTATTAATACCTAAAATAAAAATGAGTATAGCCTTTTGACCATACCCATTTCAGTGATTTTAGAACAGTGGTTACAGTTGCGGTACGTACTGCTGCTTCTCAGGAACTTCAGCATACTCAGCCACAATCTGACGGAATTCTTCGCCGTCAATGGTTTCTTTTTCGATGAGCAAATCGACTAAGCGATCGGTAACAGTGCGATGATCTCGGACAATTTTCTTCGCATTTTCGTAGCATTCTTCCACGATCGCTCTGACTTGTCCATCAATGCGGGAAGCAATGGATTCGGAATACTCAGATCGAGTTGTCCAGTCACGACCCAAGAATACTTCACCCTGTTGGCTTTCCAATGAAAGTGGCCCTAAGTCGGACATTCCGAACCGAGTCACCATCTGCCGTGCCATTCCTGATAACTGCTGCAAGTCTCCACCAGCGCCAGTTGTGACTTCAGCAGCCCCAAAAATTACCTCTTCGGCGGCGCGACCACCCAAAGCACCAGTAATCCTAGCTTTCAACTGAGAACGAGAAATTAATCCCTGTTCTTCGTTGGGAGTAAACCAAGTTAAACCTTGTGCTTGTCCCCGTGGGATTAAGGTGACTTTTTGCACTGGGTCATGGTCTTTTAATAAAGTGCCAACTAAAGCGTGTCCGATTTCATGGTATGCAATTAAGCGCTTGCTCTTGCTATCTACCAAGGGAGTGCCTTCCATCCCAGCAACTACCCGATCAACTGCATCATCAACTTCGCGGAGGGTGATAGCTTCTTTGCGTCTTCTAGCAGTAAGAATTGCCGCTTCGTTGAGTAAGTTGGCTAAGTCAGCACCAGTGAATCCAGGAGTGCGACGAGCGATCGCATCAAGAGATACGCTAGCGTCTAGTTTCTTGTTCCGCGCATGGACTTGTAAGATTTCCAAACGTCCTTTGATATCGGGTGCATCAACTGTTACTTGTCGGTCAAAACGACCGGGACGCAACAAGGCTGAGTCTAGTACGTCGGGACGGTTGGTAGCAGCAATAATAATGATGCCTGTGTTACCTTCAAACCCGTCCATTTCGGTGAGCAACTGGTTGAGGGTTTGCTCTCTCTCGTCGTTACCGCCACCAATACCAGCGCCACGTTGGCGTCCAACAGCGTCGATTTCATCGATGAAGATGATACAGGGGGCGTTGTCTTTGGCTTTCTTGAACAAATCGCGGACGCGAGATGCACCCACACCAACGAACATTTCTACAAATTCTGAACCGGAAATACTGAAGAATGGTACACCTGCTTCGCCAGCGATCGCTTTTGCTAGTAAAGTTTTACCAGTTCCTGGAGGCCCAACTAGCAGCACTCCCTTGGGAATCCGTGCGCCTACAGCCGTAAATCTTTCTGGCTGCTTAAGGAAAGTGACGACTTCTTGCAATTCTTCCTTAGCTTCTTCAATCCCGGCCACATCGTCAAATTTGACTCCAGTTTTCGCTTCCATTTGGAAACGCGCTTTGGATTTGCCGAAGTTCATTGCTTGACCTGGCCCCCCGGGAAGGTTGCTAGAACGCCGGAACAAAAAGAACAGTCCGGTAATCAATAAAATTGGAAACACGAGATTGCCCAACAATCCCCAGATTGCGCCATCATTCCGCATGGGGTGAGCATCAAAACTAATATCTTTTTCTTTGAGCTTGCTAATTAACTCAGGAGCGTTAATAGGCAAATCTACCCGCCACCGTTGGACGCGATTTTCGATATCTGGATCGCGGGCTTCAATAATTGCTGTTCTACCGCCTTCGTACAGATCCACACTGCTGACGCGATCGCCGTCCAAGTATTCTAGAAAGCGACCATAAGTCATGCGGGTATTAGCTGTATTCTTGTTCATGTCAGTAGGAGCGCCTGCAAAAGCCCCCTGCCAGAAGAAAAAGCCAATTACCAAAGCCGGCAATGTCCAGAGTACTACGACTTTCCAAGAGAATTTCATCTTAATTTGCCTCTAGATGCCTATACAACTCGTTAGCCTTAGCAACCGAATGTTAAATCACTCTGTCACTTTAAGCTGTTAAACGGATGTCTATAAATCCATTTTGTTTAATCTGATCTCTTACATGCACTGCCATAAGGCGATTAGAGCATTATGGCAATGCCAACAAGAATCTTAATCAAAGTTAACTTAATTTTAATACAATATCGCACGAGAAAAGGGAGTGCAACGGGATGCAAAGCCACGGAGAATTTATCCACAAGGCTCCTCATGTCCTTCCAACCCCTCACAATCATCATATTTACGGTTAAGAGACGCGATTAATCGCGTCTCTACAAAAGCGATTATTGCCCTATTCCCCATTCCCTACTTAATTTCTGTAATTTTTAGAGTGTAAGGAAGGTACTTACCTTTTTCGTAGGAACCAACCCAAATCTGATAACTTCCAGGCAGCCATTCACCAATAATGCCGGCATTTTTGCCATCAAAATCGTCATTGCACCAAGTACCACCCGGCCCCTTAATAATGAGCGTGGTGTCTTCAGGACTTTGCACTTGCAGCTTCAGGTAGTCAAATTTACTTGTTAGTGCTAATGTGTGGTCTGGTGTTTCATCAACAAATCCGGTACAAGGGCCAGTGGCTGTTTCGCTTCTCCCACCGACTTTACTCCCAGATATTGAACCACCACTCATCCCGCGAACTGTCAAGGGGTCTGGCGAAAACTGAGGGCCAATGTTGACATCTCCAAATATCGTTGGCGCTTCCTGAGCATCCGTCACAGCGTTAACTGTCGATGTGATGAAGAGCGTAACTATCATCAACGATAATCTCATCCCTCTATTGAGCGCTTTTGTCGGCATTGTAATTACGTTCGCTTCTAAGTGTTTTTGAAGACATGAATTTTACACACCAAGTTCCCAAGATGAGGAGAATTGACTACCTATTTTAGATTTAAATTTAGGGATAATTCATTAGTAATTAGTCAATGATTTCTTGTTCTTATAGTTGCTCTACCTTATGGATAGGGGCGCACAAATGTGCGCCCCTAAAATCTAAAATATTTCTAAAGTTCGGAAATAATTGCTAATTAGCTTCTGTTATTGCTCTACTCAAGCGCGACTTGTCTAAACCAATCTGATTTAGTAGTAACCAAGATTGAATGAGGTCGGGGCCATGAACATCTCCAGTTAAGGCTGCTCGGAGCGATCGCATTACCAAGCCTTTTTTGACTTTTTGCTCTTTCACCACTTGTTTGATAATATCCTGCGCGGCGGCTTCCGACAGTTGCGGCTGATTTTCTAAAGCTGTGACAATCGCCTCAAGGACAGCATTAGAACCTTCTTGCTTGAGTTGTGTACTACCTTCTTCGCTAAATTCAACTGTATCGCTAAAAAACAGTTGGCTTTGAGGTACTGCATCTACTAAACGAGTCAAACTTTGGCTAATTAAAGTTACTAGCTGCTCTAACCAAGAGCGTTCTCTTCCACCATCAAATTTATACCCAGCCGCTTCCCAAAAGGGTATGAGTAAATCTGTGAGTTTATCTACTGGCGTATGGTGGATATACTGACTATTCAACCAATCTAGCTTGTCCCAGTCAAATTTTGCACCCGCTTTATTTACACGCTCAAAGCCAAACTCCTTGGCTGCTGTTTCTAAGGTAAATATTTCTTGCGTCGAGTCTGGTGGCGACCAACCCAGCAATGTCATATAATTTACCAAGCCTTCAGCAGTAAAGCCCATTTGCTGAAATTCAGAAATAGAAGTAACTCCATCCCGCTTAGAAAGCTTGCGCCCTTCCATGTTCAAAATTAGCGGTGTGTGGGAAAATTCTGGAATTTTTGCACCCATTGCTTCATACAGCAAAATTTGCTTGGCGGTGTTGGCAATATGGTCTTCTCCGCGAATCACATGAGTGATTTGCATATCAATGTCATCCACTACAACGACAAAGTTATACAGTGGTTGACCGCTACCCTCTTCTGAGGCGCGGGCGATAACCATATCACCACCTAAATCGCTACCTCGCCAAGACATTTTTCCCCTTACTAGGTCATTCCAGACAATTTCCCGCCCATCTTCGATTTTGAAACGAATTACAAAAGAACGACCTTCTGCTTCATAAGCGGCGCGTTGTTCTGAGGTGAGGTTGCGGTGACGGTTATCATAGCGGGGAGCTTCGCCTCTAGCTTTTTGGGCTTCTCTTAGCGCCTCTAGTTCTTCAGAAGTGGTGTAGCAGCGATAGGCTAATCCTGCATCTAGCAGTTTTTGCACTGCTTCTTTATAAAGATCCAGGCGTTGGGATTGAAAAAATGGCCCTTCATCCCAGTTCAGCCCTAGCCAGCGCAGTCCTTCAAGAATATTGTCGGTGTATTCGGGACGCGATCGCTCTAGGTCTGTATCTTCTATTCGCAGAATAAACTTCCCGCCCTGGTGACGGGCAAATAGCCAGTTAAATACAGCCGTTCTAGCTGTACCAATATGTAAATTTCCGGTTGGACTCGGCGCAATACGGACTCTAACAGTCACAGTTAATTCTCTCTTTTGCAAAGCATGATAAATGTAGCTTATATTCAAACCCTGAATTCTGAGTCAATCTCTTTGAATTCAAAATCCAAAATCACCGAAATGAACTTCGGTGATTCGCTATCTATAAATTTAGAACGGGACTGACGGGGCTCGAACCCGCAACTTCCGCCGTGACAGGGCGGTGCTCTAACCAATTGAACTACAGTCCCTTGTTTGTCAACTTTGCTATTATCACTATTTTTTTCTGACTTGTCAAGTGTTTTGGAGTGGGAAATTAAGAATCATTTTTGCCCCGTCTCTCTCAGGTGCGAATTTACCGTTAAAACCTTGATAAAACAACCTGGGGCTTGGATTCCAGATGTTGCAATATCCGGGATTGCATTTGTTTGTACTGCTGCTTTAATAGCTGTTTGCTCAATTGGGGCTGAGAAGTTGGTGGTAGACGATGAGCCTGTTGCACCCAGGTTTTCAACATTTGTCGCTGAGTTAGTTCAATAGGACTGCTGAGAACGCTGGTGCAGGAATGTGGTGCTTCCAGAGGAAAGAAAATCAAAGGATAGTGTTCATTTTCAGCCAGTAAACTTACCAGCCTAAGATTTTGAGGATTTTGCATATCTAAGTAGCACGGTAGCCACTTAGGAGTCAATTGCCGATTGTAGAGTACAGTCACCCACAACAGCATTGGGTGAGGGGATGTCATGAAGATAAACTGGTTATAACGGTTAGAAACCGTATAGTTTTTGATTTCTTGTTTAGGTAACATTAACCATAGTGCTGTTATAGATCCTTGTGGGGTATCTATCAGCTGGGGAAAAACAATTTCTTGAATTGGTTTATTTTGAGGCCACAAAAGTTGCCGACAGCTTTCTTCTACTGTGATTGCTAATCCCGAATCTAAGGGACGGCTAAGGATAGAATTAGAAGCTAAATTTGTAGGTAAGCCAGGACAATCTGACTGTTCTAAACTATTTAATACTTGCAAAATTTGAGCGATATTTTGTGGGCGATCGCTTGCCTTTTTTGCAAGACAAGACATGATTAAATTATTTAGCTTCTGAGGTATTTTCAGAGTAGGTTTAACATCTGCGATCGTTTTTGGTGCTTCAAAGTGATGTGCTTTATACCAAGCACCAAAGTAATCCGTTTCGGGTTCCCAGGGTTTTTTCCCTGTGAGCATTTCAAACATCATTGCACCCAGACTGTAAATATCAGAACGACTATCTAATTTTTCCCCATCTAGCTGTTCTGGAGAACAGTAAGGCAAAGTGCCATTAAATCCTCTACTTGTACTGGCTGTTGATGCATAATTTAAAAATCTAGCAATTCCAAAATCGAGGATTTTAACTAACTGACCCAATATTGGATCGGGAATAACTAATATATTGGCAGGCTTGATATCTCGATGAACTAACGGACAAATTTTTCCATCAACGTTAATACCTTGATGGGCGCACTGTAAGCCTAAACAAATTTGGCGAGAGAGAGTCAAAAATATCGACAATGGTAGCGGAATTAAATCTTTTAAACTTTTACCACTTAGATATTCCATGACATAATATGGTTTTCCTTTTTCATTTACACCATAATCATACGCCCGCACTATATGTAAGCTCTTTTGACTCAAAGCCGCACTCATTAAAGCTTCACGAGCAAAATCTTGTTGCATCTTGCTATCGACAACAGTCTGAGTCAAAAACTTGATAGCAACTGGTATACCTCCTAACAAAATATCATTTGCTAAGAAAACTTCACCCATACCACCGCTACCAATTAATTGCTTGAGTTGATAACGATTAGCAAGCAAGCCCGTACTATTTGGAGATATAAATGGGCTTTTATTCACTTTATTCACCTCTGCTACTGAGTCTATTTAAAGATAGCAATACACACATAAGAATATGCTTAGGTAATGGTGGTAAGTTTTTTGATTTTGAGCCGCAAACTTTCAAGAATGTGATAAAAGCTTAAAAAAAATCTCAAAAAATTTAGCCATCCAATTTTTTAAACCTTCTTTCTCAGCTTTTTGATCTGCGGCTAACTTTTGTAAAATGTCTAATTTCAATTTTTCGTACTCTGTTTTTAGAAGAGTTTTGGCTTGATTAGACAAAATTAACTCATTTGACTGTTGACTCATATCTAGCCAATCTAGAAGTTGCTGGCGCTGATTAGCTGTGAGGCTTAAAGTCGTGACATGAGAGCAACGGTTTGGATCTTCTAGGGGAAAAAATAGTAGATGATAATACCCTACCTCTGCTAAACTTCGTGCTATGTTCTGTCCTTTATTATCTTTCAAATCTAGAAAATAAGGTAGCCACTTAGTCATAGAAGGCTGGGCATCGTATAGGACTGTTATCCACAATAACATCGGGTACACGTTAATTTGACTAATAAATTCAGTGCCATGTACTTTATCCAAAAATTTTGTAATTTCTTGTTTGGGCAACATTGCCCAAAAAGTTGGTATAGGTCTTTGAGGAGTTTGTAGTAAATGGGGAAAACCAATTGCACCAATTGGCTTATTTTTAGGCCAGTTTTTCTGCAAACACTCTTGTTCTGACAATAAAGTTGCAGGGACTAATTGAACCGGAAGTGGGAGTTTAATAATTTCACTACTCTTGTTAGGAATAACATCCTTAATCTGATTATTAACTTTTTCTAATTCTTCTAATATTTGGTTAATATTTTGCGGGCGATCGCTTACTTCTTTCGCTAAACAACTCATCAATAATTTTTGTAATACTTGCGGTATTTTAACTTGCGGGTTCACTTCTTCAACTGTAGGTGGCATTTGAAAGCGATGCGCTTGATACCAAGTACCAAAAGAGTTACTTTTTGTCTGAAATGGATGTTTTCCTGTCAGCATTTCAAACATTAGTACTCCCAAACTATAAATATCAGAGCGTACATCTAGCAATTTACGCCCTTCCATGTGTTCTGGAGAACAGTAAGGTAAACTGCCAATAAAAGAATCTGTCAGAGTCATCCCACTTCGTTCTGTTAAAAATTTGGCAATGCCAAAATCTAGTATCTTAACAATTTCTCCTTGTTTACTATCTTCACTAAGGAATATATTTTCGGGTTTTATATCTCTGTGAACAATGGGATAAATCTCTCCTTTGAGGCTGATACCTTGGTGGGCGCATTGTAAGCCTAAACAAATTTGATTACAAATCTCCAAAAACTTGGATATTGTTAAGGGTTTAATTTTAAGAATTTGTTTGAGATTTTTCCCTTGGAGGTATTCCATTACAAAAAAAGGGGTTTTATCTTCAGTAACGCCATAACTTAAAATGCGAACAATATGTTTACTTTTACGCCCCAATTGAGCGCCAATAAAAATTTCTCTGGCAAAGCGTTGGGACATTTGCTGATTTGCCAAACTGAGTGATAAAATTTTGATTGCGATCGGCATAGCACCTTTAGCACTATCTTCTGCTAAATAAACTCTCCCCATCCCCCCTTTGCCGATCAAATCTCTGATTAAATAGCGATTATTTAAAAATTGCCCAATATAATCGTCTAATTCTGCTTTTTGCCCTACCATATTCTCAGTTTTTTTTTGTGGCATAAAAATCATTTATGAAAAATATTGTTGGCAAATTACTTTAATAAGTATAGTTAAGCGCTAATTTTAAATCTAAAAAAATATCATAATTTGTAGGAAATTAATCATCCACCGCCATCAAGGTTAATCTGCTTGCAAAATTTTCTAAACATTATGTAACATATTTATTAAGGAATATGGCTGAGAAATTACACGGAAACTACGAATAGGCTAGATAAAGTTGCCTAATAGATTCCGTGAATACACAGGAATAAGTAAATAGCATTAAAGGTGCTATATCTCTGTACAGTTAGCGGTTGAGATTCAGTAGTAATCGCCGAAATAATCTACTCAGTGGTGTTTCAATTTTCATTTTAAAGGCTAGTATTTGAGTCCGTTGCAGTGAGTTAAAATTGTTATCGCTCACAAGAATTAATGATTGTTGACCATCGGGTAGTTTGGGGCCAAGAGTTAAGCCTTCAATGTTGTCTAGCAGTACATTTAGGCTTCTCAAATCTAACAGTAGTTTTTTATAAACTGGTTTAATATTTTTCGAGTCAACTGCTAAAAGGCTATCAATATTGTGAATATCATCAGATCCTTCTAAAGAAACTTGAAACAAGGAAATAGCAAATCCTAAACCAGTAAAAGACCGTTCTAAAGTTAGGAAGTGTCCTTGATTATCGAGAGCAAGTAAATCAGGTAATCCACTAGCGAATTTGCCAGTCAGATTTAAAAAGGGTGAAACGGCTTCTGTTTGGTAAAGGAATTCTTTTTCTGGCTGGTTATTAAGCAAGTTATATTGCAAAATGCGGCAAGGACTACCGATGTTAGGTTTGGCGGCAACACCATCTTGAATTAAAGCATTTTCGGTAGCTGTAAATAGATGGTTTTTATCGGGTGTGATAGTAAGGCTTTCAAAAGCCAAATTGTTGCGGATACCTTGTTTACCACTTTTATCTGGCAAAAATTTGTTTGGGATGGTAAATGTCGTAATTTCTTTGCCAGAAGATAGTGAAAACTCTTTAATAAAAGGATTAATTAGTTTTGCCACATCGCCCTCAGAAGAAATAAACACAGTTGATTTATTAGTTAAGGCAATACCTTCTGTATCAGTTTCACCAGGGCGAAATGTTTGACCCTTTTCATTTAATAATGTGGTAACATTGACAGGAATAACTCCACCTTTTTGCAGATAACCCTTACTTAAGTCTATTTTTAGGGTGTAGAAACGGGCAGCAGCTTTTTGTCCCCGATCGTCAGAAATAGCATAATAAAGGTTGTTTTTTGCATCATAGCTAATTCCAGACAAGCCTCCTAATTCAGCTTTTTTAAAAATTAAACCTTTGGGCAAAGTAGCTTCACCGATAAACTCTATGCTACTAATTTCAACAGATTTTAATGATAATTTATTAAATAAAAAAATGATGCCTAAAATTACAATTAAGAATAAAATAATTAGTGGAATAGGGAAGACTTTTTTAATTAGTTTCATAGATGCTTTTGTTAAAGTTGGAATATAATCTTGATTTTAGTGTCATAAGTGCTATAACCAAAAATAGCAACAGCTACCTCCAATTTATCAAGCGATCCAGGAAATTTAGCGCTGATAAATATCTGTTGCAAATATAAACAGATTACATCAACCTTAGCCCCTACTTAACCCGACTGCAAAGCAAAATTTAATTAGTACAATTTAAGGTAGTATTCACACTTGCCAAGCAAAAAGCGATCGCAACATAGAAAACATTCATCGGTAACGCAGATATGGGGTTAGTAACCAGCCAAATCGGATCTTCAGTGTTGGTTGCTCAATACCCACTCAATAGCAAAACACCATTTTTCGTCACAACAGCCTTGTAATGGAGCGTTGTTGCTGGAGTGCTAATCGGTATAATAGCCTGGATATTCTTTAAAAATTCGCAGCTAATCACTCTTGCCTTAGCGTCCTTTGCGGTTCGATATTCTAAACCATGTCCACTCAACCTATAATCCAAAGCATATATACCGATGGCGCTTGTACCGGGAACCCTGGCCCTGGCGGTTGGGGAGTTGTCGTCTACTTCAGCGATGGCTCAATCCACGAAATGGGCGATGCATCCCCTCATAGCACCAATAATAAAATGGAAATGCAAGCTGCGATCGCAGCCCTCCAATTCCTGCAAACATCTCAACAAGCTGAACCAATTACGCTCTATACCGATAGTGAATACCTGATTAACTGCGTTACTAAGTGGGTGAAAGGCTGGAAAAAGAAAGGCTGGAAAAAGTCAGATGGTAAACCCGTCCAAAACCAAGAGCTTTTGGAAACTCTTGATGAACTCAATACTCAACAGGTAAAATGGCAACACGTCCGGGGACATTCTGGTAACATAGGTAACGAACGTTGTGATGCGATCGCTCGCACATACGCCAGTGGCAAAATCCCTTCCCTACAACAACTAACTCCTGCAAATTTTTATCAATCTTTACCTTCCAGAAATGAACTAAATGTAGCAAAAGTAGCTGATTATGAAAAAAACTCTCGAATAATTAACCAAAGTCCGCAAGAAATCAGTACTTCTGCACCAGAAATAACCATTATGGAACCATCAACCGGGCCAACTGCGGCCACAACCGATGAAAAACCGCCAGAAATTAGGGTTTCGCAACTCCGCAGCTTGGTCGAAACTCTGCGTATCGCTGACGAAATTTCAGAAAAAGGCTACTTAATCACCAGTTCTGAGTTAGCAGACTTGATGGATGTCCACGCCAGCGCTGTTACCAGTCGGGGAGATCAATGGCGCTGGCGAAACTGGATAGTGTCACGGGTACGCCGTGAAGGAAATCAAATTCTTTGGGAACTGGAACGCGGGGATCGAGTAGGAGGTGAAGAGGAGTAGGGAGACAAGATGGGGAATTTTTTCAATATCCAATTCCCAATTCCCGACTATATTATATATTTGCGTCCTCGCCACTCGCGTGGCTTGCGGAACGCAGATAAGAAAATTCGCAGCACAGCTAAGGGATCGGCTAAAGGGGAAAGCCAGAATAACCAACCGCCTTTAGCACTTTTGCGATCGTAAGAGGGTGCGATCGCAATTAGCATCGCAAAGCGAATCACCACCAAGAATAAATTCAGTCCCAGCAGAAGAAGTGGGGGAGTAGGTAGAGACGCGATTAATCGCGTCTCTAGCAAGTATGAAAATTGGGAAGAAATCAATAAAAAAGTGAGGACAATTAAAAGGGGTAGACCTTGAACAGATGTGAGTAGCCATAAATCTCCCCACAATTGCGAACGAGAAGTTGCATCTTTGAGGTCGAGACTGCGCCCCCACTCCTTCCACGTCTCCATCGCCCCTTCATACATCCGTACCTTCAGCACCTTTGCCCCATCTAAAAATCCCACCTTATACCCAAGAGTTGCAATATTTCGTGCCAAGGTGACATCATCACAAAAAGAACTACTTGCACTGCTATAGCCACCCACAGCAGCTAAAACGGAGCGACGACACAAAAAACACTGTCCATTTGCCATCACCCGTTCAGGCTGCTCTGCATTGATCCCAGCAGGGTCAAATCGGTAAAGCAGAGTCATCAACAAAGCTGGTTGTAGCCAGCACTCTCCTGGATATTTAAGGATAAACTGAGGTGAAAGGGAAACCAAGTCATAACCTTGTGCTTCGGCTGTTTTTACTAAAGCAGCAACCAAACCAGGATGTGGTTGAATATCAGCATCTAGTCCCAGAAACCACTGACTACCTTCAGAACTATATAGAAAACCGTTATGCAACGCCCAAGGCCGTCCCACCCAACCAGAGGGTAAGGGATCGTCTATCATCACGCGAAAGCGCGGATCTTTTTGCTGTATCGCTTTTACTAAGTCGGGTGTCCCATCACTGGAATTGCTGTCTACAACAATAATTTCCCGAACTTCATAACTTTGCTGACTTAAACCAGCCAACAGAGGGCTAATACGAAGCGCCTCGTTCAATGTGGGAACAACGACGCTAACCCTACCTAAAAGCTCTGGTGTCGGCTGTTGCGGTTCTATTGGGGGCAGCCGTCTTGGCCCCTTTAGCAGACGCGAAAACAGAATTGCCGTTGCTGGTACTTGGATAAGTAGCAATAAAAGTGATATGGCACTTTCTACTATCAAAGCGTTGTCTACTGTTGTCAAAATACTTATCAATTAAAAGTGCGACTATACAAAATAAATGGGCATTGGGCATGGGTATGGGGCATTGGTTATTCCCCTCCCTAGTCCCCAGTCCCCAATCTCTAGACTATTTCAAGGCAACTTCAACCTTTGCTACTGATACTTCTTTGCTTATTGGTTCAACAGCAACTTGAGTAGGTTTGGTTGAACTCCTTAACCACAGCGCCACGGCGGGAACCACACCAAGAAATAAGCCGAGTAATACAGGAATAGAGAACCCAGCTGCCAAACTTAGTCCGGCGGCGAAGGCAAAATTAGTTAAATAAACGACCAAGGGTAGATTAAGTTGCGATCGCTCTAATTTAATCGATGTATTTCTCCACAACAAGCCTGCCACACTCATAAACAGGGCGCTAGTGCCAAACCAACCTGCATAGTTCTGGTAAGGTGTCCCAAAGAAAGCCCCTGGTTGTTCCCAATACCAAAAAGGCAGAGAAGTTTGACTCATAGCTGGCTCAAGGGCAAAATCCCAGCAAGTGAAGAGTAAAGCACCAACGGCTATAGCTGCAATATGGCGACCCCAACTGGGTTTTTGAGCCACTTGCAAACCAGTTCTCGCAATTAAATAAGACGACAGCCCAACATAGAACCAAGACAAAGGAATTGTGAAAGGAACTAGCCCCGCAATCTTATAACCCAAGCCACTCAAGTAGCTATAATCACCAAATGGAAAACCTGTGCTGGTTCCCAGTAGTTCACTTCCCAAAGAGATAAACATAGCCGGCAGCATAAATGCTAGCCAAGTTCCCAATCCTAGCGTCCGGTAGGCATAAATAGAGACAGCTATTGTCCCTAAGATGATATCAACTACACCACCGCCAGCCATACTTAACTGTACGGCAGTTTCTCCAACCTGCGATAAGTTGAAAATTATTTCGGCATTAGGTACGACCAGTAGCATCCCTACCAGTCCAAAGGCTTTTGACACGATATGACCAATCAGGCATACGCGTTCAGCAATAACAAGTTGTCTCATGATAATTCCTTAACAAGATGTGACACGCGGCTACTCGGCTGCTAACAGTTTACAAATGTTTAACAACATATTTAAATACTTTGTGCCGCAATTTTCTACAAACTTGTTTGACTTTCTTGGGAAGAGCATAAGAGGATGTTTAATTGAAGCTATAAGAAATATGATGATAAACCTACTAGTGTAAGCTATATACTCAAAATCTATATGATTTCATCGGCAAAAACTTCTGGTTTGTTATCCCACTGATACCCCTATGGTGAAAAACTCCTTTCATCCAAGCATCTTCACTTGAGGAAAGATAACAATCATAGATTAACCAAGCCTGAAAGTAAAATAAAGTGTTTAGCTAAATCTGATAGAAGCCCCACATTCCAACCGTTCGAGGAGCATTACATTTACGTAGCAGGCGATCGCAGGAGAAGGTGCGTTTGGTAAGTGTGAAGAATGACACATTCCTGCTAGTAAATCACACCAGGGGCTAGGAATCATACCGTAATCTAGAAGTTGTTGATGAATAATTTCTAACTTAATGACTAACAGACGGCAATTTTTAAAAGGGGTGGCAGCACTTTCTAGCTTATCTTTAGCTGGTTGTGGCTGGAGGCTGGCTGAAGTCCGTGCTAATTCTAATACTTCTAGTCAGCGCAACCAACTTTATATTTTTACCTGGACACAATATACTGACCAAAAATTACTGAGAACTTTCAATACCCAAACCGGTATGAAAGTGCTAGCGGATGTGTATGATTCCAATGATGTCATGCTGGCTAAGTTGCAAGCTGGAGGTGGTGGTACTTACAGTATCATCTACCCATCCGATTACATGGTGCAGAAGATGGTAAACAAAGGTTTGTTAACAGAAATAAATCACGATCGCTTAATCGGTTTAGAGAATTTATTCCCCCGGTTCCAGAATCCTAGTTATGACCCCAATAACCGTTACAGTATCCCTTTTAACTGGGGGACAACAGGTTTCCTGTACAATTCCGAAAAAATCAAAGATGTACCACAAGACTGGGATTACCTTTGGCAGAATCAAGAGGAACTTAATCAGAGAATGACCTTGCTTAATGATGTTCGAGAGGTGATGGGTGCGACGTTACGGATGCTAGGTTATTCTTACAACTCCAAAAATGAACAAGAAATCAAACAAGCTTATGAAAAGTTGAAGGTGTTAAAACCTGCGATCGCCCGTTTTGACACCGATGCTTGGCAAAATCAAATTCTGGCAGGAGATTTACTATTGGCAATGTGTTATTCAGCAGATGCAGTGAAAATCTCTCAAGAAAACCCTAAACTCAAATATGTGATTCCTCGCAGTGGTTCTTCATTATGGACAGATACTATTGTAATTCCCAAAGCTTCTCCGAATTTAGATGGAGCCTATGCTTGGATTAACATGATTTTGCAACCAAAAATAGCCGCTCAAATCAGTAAACGTCTGAGTGTTTCTACACCTAATAAGGCGGGATTTGAGCAATTGCCAAAAATCATCCAAAATAATGGTAATTTATTTCCCTCAGAGTCGCTTTTAGCAAATTGCGAACGTGTTACTCCTGTAGGAGACTTTGAAGAGGTTTACGATCGCTATTGGACTCAACTAACTAGCAGCTAAAATAGTTAGGAGTTAGGAGTTATGAGTGAGAAATTACAAGTGATGAATGTTGAAAAAAATGATATTTCCCAAGTAGAAGAATTGCATTCCCTGCCAGGGAAGTGGCTGCAACCTTTGATATTACTTGCACCATCAGGGATTTGGTTATTGCTTTTGTTGGTGTTGCCAACTTTGATAATTTTCGAGTTAAGTTTAGTTGCAGATATCCGGCCGGGAGATTTGGTTAACCCTAACGGATTTCAAAACTACATCCGAATATTCGATCCGCTTTATATACAAGTGATTGTGCGATCGCTATTCTTTGCGTTTGGTACCACCATAATTTGTTTAATTTTGGGCTTCCCCGTCGCCTATTGGATTGCTCAAATAGCGCCGCAACGTTGGCGAAATTTGCTGCTATTAGGCTTTGTTTTGCCTTTGTGGACTTCCTCGTTACTCCGCTCTTATGCTTGGATTACAATTCTTCGCCCTACTGGTTTATTGAACAGTTTACTCAGCACTTTCGGTTTACCTACCTTGCAATTACTTAATCAGAGTCAAGCTGTATTTATTGGTATGAGTTATAGCTTGTTACCCTATATGGTTTTGATTTTATATGCTTCTCTCGAAAAACTAGATAAGCGGTTGCTAGAAGCGGCGGCTGATTTAGGTGCAAATCCAGTGGAAACTTTTTGCCAAGTAACCGTACCGCAAATTTTGCCTGGAATTGCGGCAGCTTCTATGCTTGTATTCATCACAGGCTTGGGGGATTTTGTCGATCCAGAATTACTTGGTGGTGCTTCTAGTATGACGGCGGCGCGCTTAATTTATAACCAGTTTCTGGGAGCAACCCAAAATTGGGGATTTGGTTCAGCTTTAAGTATGACGTTAATTTTGCTTGTTAGTATTGCGATCGCACTTTTAATTAAGTTTGGCGAACCTGAAGCCAAACACTAACTTTTCGTCACTCATTTATAATAAGGGCATCAAACGCCAGCGAGACAACGGTTATGCTCTCACCCGATCTCAAAAATGCGTTACCAACGACTGATGAACTCCCATGTTCAGACGATACACCAGTGGATAACGAAGATCAAAACTTTTTGCCCAACATTTTACTATTCTTACTCAACTCCATTTGGGTAAATCGCCTAGATTGGTACTTCGGAGTAGATATGGGAGTATATCACACCACGGGAGTAAATCCCAGAGTACCTGTAGTGCCAGATGCTTTTTTAAGTGTGGGAGTAGAGCGCAAAAAGGGAGGCAAATCACGCAAAAGTTATGCGGTTTGGGAAGAAAATGGGATAGTTCCAATATTCACATTAGAAATGGTATCCCACACCCCCGGAGGTGAATATGAAGAGAAGCTAGATATATACAGAAAACTGGGTGTATTGTACTACGTAATTTATAACCCTGAATTTTGGCGGCGCGACCAACATCAACCCTTTGAGGTGTATAAGTTGATAGATGGAAATTACCAACTACAAATAGGTGAACCTTATTTGATGGCAGAGGTTGGGTTAGGTATTGGGCGACACCAAGCTGTAATTGCCGGGATACAACAGGAATTTTTATGTTGGTATGATGAGCAAGGAAAGCGTTATTTGACAGATGGAGAACAGGCACAACAGGAGCGACAAAGGGCTGAACAGTTAGCGCAGTATTTACGTTCTATAGGTGTAGATCCAAATAATCTACCTGGTAATTAAGGCGATCGCGTCCCAAGGGTTGATACACTTTATCGGTACACCATGCCTCTCTCCCCACAGATAACTTCCCGATAGCACCCAACTAAAATTAATCTTAATTTTAATGATTTGTCACCATGAGTAAATGGTTTAAATCATCTGCATTACTGTTCATTAGACCCTTAATTGTAGAAAGAAACTCATTTTCTAAGTAAGGCTTGGTTAAATAAGCCTTTGCACCCAATTCTTGAGCAAGCTGGCGATGTTTTTCAGCGCTACGAGAAGTGAGAATTACTACAGGGATTTTTGCTAATTTGGGGTATTGACGGAAATTGCCTAACAACTCAAAACCATTCATTCGTGGCATCTCTAAATCGGAGACGACGACTTGAATTTCTGGATGTAACTGCAACTTTTCTAGAGCTTCTACACCATTTTGAGCTTGTATTACTTGATAGCCAGATTTTTGTAGAGTAAGAGAGATAGTTTGGCGCAGACTAATCGCATCATCTACTACTAAAACAACTTTTGGTAATTTATTCTCTGATTCATGAGAATAACTGGGTTCAGTTTCTATAGTTGTTGTGGAAATAGATGCAGGAAGTAATGGTGTAGATGCAAAAGTGTCCCCCGATATCGCCAAGGCTTTTTTATTTGAGGGAGAAGCAATTGGTCGCGCCATGATATCAAGTGTTGTTTGTTGGAGCCTGTTAGACTCTAGCAACAGGGAAGCATCAATCACTAAGATGAGATTACCATTAGGTAAACTACTACAGCCATAAATATATTTTGGCTGTACGATCGCATTTCCTAAAGGTCTGATTACCAGTTCTTGTTCACCAATGATTTGGTCAACTTCCAAAGCAAACATTCCTTGATTTCGTCGGAGCAAAAGCACCGGATTTTTCGCTATGCTTGGGTCGTCAGTATTTGATGTGTTGTATGAAGCAGGACTATTCAAGGATGAGTCATTATAATTAATCAATTTTGAAAGTTGACGGAGACTAACCATAGTCTCATCATTGTCTGTGTTCCAATGCAAGACTTTTTGCCCTTCAATTTCTTTAATCTGCTGCTCGGAGGGAATCAATATTTTTTCGATACTGTCCAAAAGAAGGGCATAAATAACACCTTTGGCTTGAACTAGCATTAATTTTTCTGTAGTCATAGAAAAAGGAATTTTGAGCATGAATATTGTTCCTTGGTTGGGTAAGGATTGTACTGAAATTGAGCCATTAAGTGCATTCATCTGAGTCCGAACAATATCCAACCCCATACCGCGCCCAGAGATTTCAGTCACTTTATTAGCAGTAGAAAATCCAGGCGAAAATATCATATCTAAAAGTTCAGGTTCGGCCAGATTAGAAGCATAACTGTTGCTTTTTTCTTCAGTTTGTATGGGATAGAATTCAGCAGCTTTTCTGCGAATTCTTTCTAAATTCAATCCCTGACCATCATCCCGAACTTCGATAACAGTTTGGCTACCCTGATGATAAGCGCGGATTTCGATTAACCCTTGTTCTGGTTTACCAAGCTCCCGGCGAAGTTGCGGAGCTTCAATCCCGTGGTCAAAAGCATTACGTACTAAATGTAACAAGGGATCGTACAGCTTTTCTGCGATCGCTTTATCTACTAGTACTTCAGTACCAGTTAGCTTCAATTCTACAAGTTTGTCATAAACATTCCCAAACTTATTTACCATGTGGGGGAAACGATTTAAGATATTGCCCAAAGGCAACATTCGTGCTTCTACTAAGCTCTCTATAATATTAAGAGTTAAATTCTCTTGTTTGTTACTAATTTGAGCAGCTTGCGTCACGAGCAATTCAAGAGATTCTGTAGTTTCTTGTAGTTGCAGTGTCTCTTCTATTGCTTCATGCAATGTCATGTGAAATTCTGTATATACATCCATTTCTAAAGAGTCAAATTTTACCGCAAAATTTTGCGTTTGTTGTGAGGCAATATTTGGTATTTGTAACGGTAAATCGCGTAATTCATTTAAAGTTATTTGATGTCTAGTGATTTGCCGGATTAATTGCTCAATGATTTCTTGGACTTGTTCATCTTGCAAACTACGCCGTTTTTGATAAATTAGCAATTCTCCGGCTAGATAATTTAGATGTTGCAGCCTCTCTGTATCTACTCGAATAAATGAAGGCTGACGAAAATTTTTAGTTTGAACATACTGTGATTTATCTTCTATTTCTTTGTTTATTTGTGTAGCTAAATCAGGCATGACTTCAATAGCTGTTTCAGGAACATCTATAGCTACCTGCTCCTTGACAGTTAATAAATCAAGCTTTTCTGGAGAATGTTCAGTTGGAGTAGTAACCACTTGCTCTGTCAAATTTTGGCTAGCTTCTTCTCCCCATATTGCCTCTAGGAGGTTATCAGTTGTTTGAGAAGAGACAGATTGGGGTATTTCTTTAATAGCTAACAGTGATTGTAACCTGGGACTATCAAGCCAATTTATCTCTTTACTAGTAACAGGAGGATAATTTTTATATTCTTTTGCTAATAGGTGAATTCGGTTCTGTAATATTTTTATTACTGCAAGATAACCATCAAGCTTTTTGATAGAGTACTTGAATTTTGTTACTGCAAATAAGATAATCAAAACGATCCCATTTCGATAAATATAAAGACTTTTGCTATCCTCCTCATCTTGGATATAATCAAGAAAGTTTTTCAGCCAATTTTCAATGTAATCAAGTAAATAATCTCTTTCTAAGCTAGGAATTAGTAAGTCCAAATGAAGGTCTTTCTCTGGTATTTGCCTCTCGTGATTAAACCAGCCAAAAATGTAGCGAATTACTTTTAAATAAAATTTAGCAGTTATTGGCTTTACAGATTCGTTTTTATTATTATCAGATGTAGTAAGAAACTGGTAAAATTGTTCTTCATCGAATGTATCAGTAGATAAATTATTTTGCCATTCTCCAGATAACTCATTATCTGCGACCATCGTCAGTTTTCGTAAAGCTGGAGAAGTTTCTCCGCCAGATGTGCGATCGCCTTCTAATACCAATTTTTGTGATTGCTGTAAATCTGCAAGGGCAATTTCTGCAATTTGCTGTACCTGAGTGGGATTTGCTTGCAGAGCCAATAGAATTGTTTGAGAAATTTCTCCTAATCCAGGTAAGTTTAGAGATTCTGCTAAACCAAGAAAAACTTCAGCTTGAGAGTGTAATAATTCGATAAAATCGTCATTATTTGGGGGATTGTTAACAGCTTCAGCAATACTATTTAGACGTTGTTCTACTCCAACTTCAAAAACTGACTGCACAATATCAAACCCCAATTCCTCAGAAGTTGGAATATGAGCCTCATCACCAAATGCATCACCTAGCTTTTCTTGTAATTGTGCAAACACTGAAGTTGTTCGATGAAGTAGTTCTTCATCATTAACAGTACTGCCTATTAGCTCAGTATTTAATGCTATGCTAAGACACTCGTAAGCTTGTAGTAGAAGTGTTTGTAATTCAGCATCAACTTCCACTTTAGGATTATATAGAGCTTTGAATACATCTTCTAAAAAATGGGCTATCATCTTAATTACCTCTAGCCCAACATTAGCAGCACCACCTTTAAGCGTATGAGTAGCCCGCATTAAGTTATGAACTTTAGCAATACTATAGTCTTCTGATAAACTAAATAGTTCTTGCTCAATAATTTGTATTAATTCCGGGGCTTCAGCTAGAAAATAGATGTATCCTTGTTCGCGAATTGCAGCGTCGGTAATCATAGTTAGGAGTTTGGAGTTAGGGGTTGGGAGTTGGGAGTTAAGGGTTGGGAGTTGGGAGTTAGGAGTTGATCGACCAATTGATTTTTCAGTTGTCTTGACTATTCAACTCAAAATCAGAATGATCTCGTCTGCATAGCTTATCAAACAAATACTTTTTCTCCATAATCTATATCTCCTAACTCCTAACTCCTAACTATTTTTCATTTGACTTTAAACTTGCTAGCAGTTGTTAATAAATCTTGCGCCATCCCTGATAAATCTTGAAATACAGTGGCAATTTCTTGAGACTCAGCAAAAGTCTTATTAGCAATTTCTGCTACATCTTGCATTGATTTTGTTACTGTTACAGATTGCGTCATTTGCTTTTGAGTCGCTGCGGTAATTCGCTCAATTAGTTGACTAATTTCGGCAGTTGCAGAAACGATCGCATTTAAGTTTTGGCGAGTCTCACTAACTAGATTTGTGCCTTCTACTACCTGCTGAATACCAGTTTCCATCGCTACTGCAACTTCTCCGGTTTCTGCTTGAATATCCTGGACTAATTTTTCTATTTCGATGGTTGCTGCTGCTGACTGGCGAGATAAAGAACGGACTTCATCAGCTACAACTGCAAAGCCTTTGCCATATTCACCGGCACGGGTGGCTTCAATGGCTGCATTCAAAGCCAGCACGTTTGTCTGTGTGGCAAAATTACCAATCAAATTCACCACTTTGGAGATTTTTTGCGAAGATTCACTGAGGCGTTTAATCTTTTTACTGGTTTGAGCAACGGTTTCGCGAATTCCTTGGATTGCTTGTACAGTCAGATTCATCGCGGTATCACCAGACTCTACAGTTTGGTTAGCCTGTTTTACTGCTAGTTGCACTAACTCAGCATTCGCTACCACAGCTTGAGTAGAGTCCACCATCTGTTGAATTTCACCTAATGCTGCGGTAATTTCCTCAGATTGTTGTTGCGCCAGATTAGTCAGTCCTGCTAGTGAAGACTCGCTATTGGTAGAAGTTTGGGCAACTTGTTGAGCAGCCCCTTGTACTTGAAGAACTATTTGCCGCAGTGCTTGCAGAGTATTATTATAAGCATCGGCGATCGTACCTAGTTCGTCTTCTGTTATGGGTGCGCGTACTGTTAAATCACCGTTAAGTGCAGGTCTAAGGGCTGTTAGGAGTTGAATAGATCGTTGTTGTAGTAACTCCTTGGCTGCCTTTTCTCGTGCTGCTGCTTCTGATAATTTTGCTGACTGCGCCTGTACTTGTTGCAAATATTCGGTATGTTGTAATGCCAATCCTAATTGATTGCCAATGCGTGCTAACAAGGTGACTTCTGATTCTTCCCAATCACGAGTTTCAGAGTTTTGATAAGCTGCCAGCAATCCCCACAATTGCTCCCCAGCAAATACAGGAACAATTACATAAGCTTTGACTTCAAATTGCTCTAAAATTTCAATGTGGCAAGGAGAATGACCTACCTGATAGATGTCATTTACAACAAAGCTTTCAGCCTGGGCATATCGACCTCCTTGAGTTTCTTGCAAGTGGGTATCTTCCCAGACAGTTTTGATATCGGGGCCTACTAGTTTTACCCAAGTATGACCTACTGATTCTGCGACAAATTCGCCTGTCCAATCAGGATTGAAGCGGTAGACGGCGACGCGATCGCACCGCAGTAATTGCCGTACTTCTTGAGTGGTTGTTTTAAAGATTTCTTCTACATCTAAAGATTGGCGGATGCGGTTACTAATTTTGGTGACAGCTTTCTCTTGTTCCGCTATCTGAGATAGTTTCTCAGATTTCAACTGCACTAATTCCAAATAATCTATCTGCGATTTAGCTAGGCTAAATTGCAAGCTAGTCTGAACCAAAAAGTTCACTTCCCAGGTTTGCCATTCACGAGGGCTAGAATTTTGATAAGCTGCCAGCAATCCCCACAGTTTATCCCCGAAGAATATAGGAACAATTATGTAAGCTTTGGCTTCAAACTGCTCTAAAATCTCAATATGACAGGGAGCAAGCCCTACTTTATAGATGTCATTAACGATAAAGTTTTCACCTCTGACATATCTACCTCCCTTGGTTTCTTGCAAGTAGGTATCATCCAAAACGGTTTTAATATCAGGGCCTACCAGTTTTGTCCAACCACTACCCACAGACTCAGCCATAAATACGCCACCCCAGTCAGGGTTAAAGCGATAGACGGCGACGCGATCGCATCGTAGTGATTGACGCACTTCTTGAGTAGTTGTTTTGAAGATGCTATCTACATCTAAAGATTGCCGGATGCGGCCTACTATCTTAGTGAAAGCTTTTTCTTGTTCAACTATTTGAGCTAGTTGTTCAGATTTCTCATGCATTTGGTCGAGATATTCGCCTTGTGAGATAGCCACACCAAATTGCAGCCCAATTTGAGTCACAAAGCTTTCTTCCCAAGGTTGCCAATCACGAGGCCCAGAATTTTGATAAGCTCCCAGCAAACCCCATAATTTCTCTCCAGAAAATATGGGCGCAATGATGTAAGCTTTCATTTCATACTGCTCTAAAATGTCAATGTGGCATTGAGCATGACCCATTTTATAGATGTCTTTAGCTACATAGCTTTCACCCTTGGCGTAACGTCCTCCTTTGGTGTCTTGTAAATGGGTATCTTCCCACACCATATAAAAATCAGGGCTGACCATTTTTATCCAGCCATTACCCACAGACTCAGCGACAAACTCGCCACTCCAGTCAGCGTTGAAGCGATAAACGCCGACGCGATCGCATTTTAGTAATTGACGTACTTCTTGAGTGGTTGTTTGAAAAATCTTATCGACACTTGATGCTCGGAGAATTTTGTCGATGACTTTAGCTACCGATTTTTTTGCTAGTATTCGCTGTTGTTCTTCTCTTTTGAATTCAAAACTTTGCAATTTGTAGATCAGTTCTGTTGTAATTTGGGATAGGAGACTAATTTCTACTTCTTGCCACTGCCGTGTTGAGTAACAATTATTTACTGCCAGTAATCCCCAGACTTTACCTTCTACTACTATCGGTAAACTCAAACTAGCTTTAATTTGAAATTTATCTAGCAGTTGCTTTTGATAAGGGGTAAGTTGAATCTGATTGATATCATCAATAACTACAGCTTCTATATAGTCTTGATTGGTATATAAGCCAAAAATAATTCCGGGAATATTTTCGCCGAGAGTTGGTGTCCAGCCTAGTGTTCTAGATTCTGCTAAAACATTACCTGAATCAAGGGAAGTAAACTGATAAATTAAGGCGCGATCGCAACCAATCTTTTCTCTAATCTGCGCTACAGTAATTTTGAGGAGTGTATCAATGTCTGGGGCTTGGCGCATGTGAGTTGCGATGTCTTGCAACTGTCGTCTCCAAGTTTTAAATTCTTGAGCGATGGCATTTAACAAAGATATTTCATTGCTAGCAATATTTGCTATATTAGCGTTTCCATTCATATTTTCTACTTCAGGCATTAGATGCTCATTCTCATGGCTATTGTTATACAGAAATGTCATTGAATTAACCTCAAATTTGTTATTGGTAGCACTTGGATATTTGACAATTACAGATGAACTATTATTTGGTTATCAAGGATTAGAAAGTGCCAAAATACTATATCTAATCACTCAGTATTAAAAGTTCAATTATGATTTTTCCACATAGGAGCTTGGATAATCGTAATCGCATCCAAATTGAAAATCATATCCTCGGAATCATTAATAAAGTATCCTTGCAAGAAAGGTGATATTTTAGGATAAAATAATTCGGCACTTGGAGGTTTCATTTGCTGAGTGTCCAGCCCTTCAATATCTATAAGCTGTCTCACCAAAAGCCCCAAATACTTACCATTGTTCTCCAAAACAATTGCCATCATTTTGGAAAGTAAATTTGATCCTTGCGAAATTGGAGGATAACCTAACATTGCTTCTAAGTCTACTAACCAAAGCATCTCACCGCGCCAGTTATAGATACCCAACACGCAGCTAGGCATCTGAGGAACGCCACATATTTCTGGCAATGATACTTGCAAAACTTCTGTGATGTGTTGTAACGAAATTACGGCTGTATCCCTGATTCCCAAATTAAAACTTAAAAACTTTTCCTTGGTTTCCAAAGTTATCGATCCTTTGTCCTTGATGATTTATCTTTAGCCACTATTTGCAGTTATACTTTAATTTTCATGATGATTCTAAATTAGAAACAGTGACTTTTTTGAGTATTTATCTACTAAGTTACTACTTATTAATTAGTTGCTTTACAATTACTACTAATTCGTCTCTGTCAATTGGTTTTGATAGATAACCTTCAGCACCCAACATATTACCCCAAATTTTATCTACATCGCTATTTTTTGTAGAACAGAAAACCACAGGTATTTTGCTAGTGATGGGGTTATTTTTTAGCTCTCGACAAATCTCAAAGCCACTTTTACCTGGCAAGATTACGTCGAGAAATATTAGGTCTGGCTTATTTTTATCTATTTTGTCTTGAGCCTCTTCACTGCTTGTGGCGCTAATCACAGAATAACCTGCCTGTTGTAAGTAACGGCTGATTATCTCCATATCTGTTAAGCCATCTTCAACAACTAAAACAGTATTCATGGTAATTACCTTTTATTTTTAAGAATGTAAACAAATTAGATATACAAATCCTAACTGATTACTGAACAAAGACATGGAAAGGACTAGAGACTAGACCCTAACGCCTTTTTTATAACCAATATTTATTTCACAATTCAAATAGAATTGCTAGAAATACAAAAAATTGTATTTGTCTAATTTTGATTCAATCTTTATGTATTAACCTCAGAAGAAGTACGTAATGAAGAGAGCCAAATATATATATTTGTGAATACAAAATGATTTTATCAATAAATAATCAAGAAATTATTCGTTATACAGCAAATTGCAATCAATCGTGCCACAGACGGAAATAATCAAAGCCAGTGATATAATTCATTATGCGATTTATTTTGTGGCGGGTTTGGTTGAAAACTGCTGTAAGTCAGGAGTAATTTTTTAGCATTAGTAGATAAATAAGTATATTCTATACATCCACTAAATAAATTGTTTATCAGGTATAAAAAATTAGGTAGCTTTAAGACTGCTACCTAATTTTTGATGAATTATGATTTCTTATTTATTACCCCAGTAATTTTATGTTTATTGAGGCGGCAAACATACCTTGTAAGGATTTTTTATGGCTGTTTGTGACAGTAGGTTAATGCT
This sequence comes from Nostoc sp. 'Peltigera membranacea cyanobiont' 213, assembly GCF_002245975.1. Classification (NCBI taxonomy): domain Bacteria; kingdom Bacillati; phylum Cyanobacteriota; class Cyanophyceae; order Nostocales; family Nostocaceae; genus Nostoc; species Nostoc sp. 'Peltigera membranacea cyanobiont' 213. The sequence goes on from NZ_NOLI01000034.1 coordinate 55,492, forward strand.
GAGAAATTAAATTTTTAAGCTCATCAGATTCGCTGATGATTAATTTCAATAAAAATGATTAATTCTCCCTAATTACATACCAGAGAAGTTCGCGTTTCTAAGCATGGCTTCCTCCTGCCTCCTGCCTCCTGCCTCCTGCCTCCTGCCTCCTGCCTCCTGCCTCCTGAAAAACATCGACTTTAGCTTTACTCTTCTCAATGGGGACACTCGATGTAGGTAAATACTTACGTACTATACTCATTACCTTGTCAGCCACTACGGGTTTAGTAATAAAATCTGTAGAACCGACTACCTTCGCACGAACTCGATCTAAAAGACCATCACTGCCTGTTAATATAATCACTGGTGTATTGGCAAAGGCAGATATTCGCCGCAGTTGAGTACAGATTTCGTAACCACTAGCGACTGGCATAATCAAATCTAAGAAAATCAGGTCTGGTTTATCTTGAATAAGGGTTGGGAGAGCTTGTACAGCATCTTGAATCTTCATAAACCTTAATCCATTGGAAGTGATAATATCCTCTAGCATTTTACAGACTTGAGGGCTATCATCCACACAGGCTACTAGCGGAGCATTTGGTTTCTTTGGTTGTGCAGTGACAGGCTTATTATTGACCTCAGTCACGACTAAAGGCACTAAGGGCGTGTCGGGTACTTCCACCAATTCGATGATTCCTTTAAGGATATAGGGAAGCAACGAACGGGTGAGCGGTAGTACACTTTGCTTCATTTTCACGGCTAAATCTCGCAAAGTTAATTTGCCGTTGATTAAACTCACAAAGTTTTTGTAGACAGACGGACTTACCATCTGCTGAAGTTGTTCTGGTCGCCGCAGAACTGGTGCTAAGTCAGGAGAAAAATTTGCTAAACCAGCTTCTGACCAAGTTTTCCACGAGTCTTGCATGTGCCTTACAGACATTTCTGCACTCGTGAAGCTTATTGGTGTTTCTAAGATAACTTCTTGGTTGCGATTGCAACTTATAGAAGCAAAATTTCCTTGTAGAGCTAGGTCAAATAATAGTTCTGCTATGGTGTTTTCGGCAATACACTGAATCTGTTCTCTCTGAATTTTCTGTTTTTTATGAAAGATTTCTAGAAGACGGTAATCCCAGTAATCCATTGATATGTCTTGCGAACGCAACAGCAATTTATCAACCTCAATCTGAGGACAATTTTGAGCCATCTGTCTGCGCCAGCGCCGGAAGGGATGAGTTCCACCTGTTGCCCAAACTATCCGTCCTAGTCGATAGTAAAAAGTCCATTGGCTACCTTTTGAACTTTTAATATTTAATCTCCCATTATATTGTAATTGAGTACAAGTTTTAAATTCATTAACCAGGTTATTTGAAAGAATAAGTTCCGAGTGGGTCATACTTTGTTCCTTGTATTAAAAAGCCAGTTATTGAAAAACCAACACTAGCTATATAGTGGTCAGCAGACACCTCAAAAAGTGGAAATACATTTGATATATAGCGGTTTAAATCAAGTTTATTAAAATCAAGGGCGATCGGAAAAGAGCAAATATCTTGCTAGTCCATAAGTCCTATAGCATAAAGTTTATTATCAATAGGCTTTATAACTCAAATATATTGCTATAGCCCACATCATTTAAGATGCATTCAGTATTGATATATCATTTTAATAATTTCCATACGGAATTATATCCGTATAAGTTCTGAATTTCTGTTTACAAAAAGATTAGCAGTTTCTAGATATTTTTGCTTTAGTTATTGAATGTTAAAAATATTTATCTAACTTTACATTTATTAATACACATCAATTTTAATTTTAGTGAGCTTTCTAGGAAATATTATACTAAAAAAAGGTGTGCTACTCAGGCAAGTAGCAGCCACCTATAGAGTATTTATTGAAGAAAACTTCTTTAAGGTTGATTGTGGTTTTGATAGCTCATAACAGCTGCTCTAAGATTACTTTGGTGTTCTGAAAGAAGCCGATGACCCTGGTCTTTTTCCAAACCAGTCCAGTGCATCAATAGCGCTAGCTTAACCCATTTCCCACTGCGTTCTAATAAAAAACCAGCAGCTTCTCGACTTAAACCTGTGAGGTCTTGCAAAATTCGCAAAGCGCGATCGCGTAACTTTTGATTTGTTACTGCCACATCCACCATCCGATTGCCGTAAACCTTACCTAGTTTAACCATTACTCCAGTGGAAAGGATATTTAACGCTAACTTAGTGGCTGTACCAGCTTTCAGGCGAGTTGAGCCGGCGATGATTTCTGGCCCTGTCAATAGGCGAATGTCAATATCGGCATCAAAGCTAACTTGTTCAGCCGGAACACAGGCGATAAAAATAGTACTGGCTCCCCGTTGACGAGCAGCGTGAAGGGCACCGTGGACATAAGGCGTTGTGCCACCAGCAGTAATGCCGACGACGACATCTAGCTGGGTAATGTGTCGCCCAGCGATCGCAGCCTCGCCATCTTCAATGCTATCTTCTAAATCTTCCGAACTGCGTACCAGCGCACCCGCACCACCAGCAATAATCCCCTGTACCAACTCTGGGGGCGTACAAAAAGTAGGTGGACATTCAGCAGCATCTAATACCCCTAACCGACCACTTGTGCCTGCACCGATATAAAATAAGCGTCCCCCGTGGCGCAAACGCTCGGCGGTGGTATCAATTGCTTCAGCCAACTGAACTTTCGCCGCCGCAACAGCTGCGACTGCTTTTTGGTCTTCGCTATTAAACAGTTCTACTAATTCCAGAGAATTAAGCTGGTCTAAGTTAAGACTGTTAGAATTTACCATCTCGGTTAAAAGATGCCCGCGTTCTTGCAAGTTTGTCATTTGTCCTTTGTCCGTTGTCTTTTGTCCGTTGTCCTTTGTCATTAGTCAGTTAGCGACCAAATGACCAATGACCAATGACCAATGACCAATGACCAATGACTAATGACTAATGACTAATTACAGCAATCCTTCCAATTTGCGACGCATCTTCTCTAATTCAGAATTAGATAATTCTGATTCTTCTAGTGGCTGTTGATTGAGAGGGAAGGTGTCTTCAACAGTATCCTCCTTCTGGGCATCCGCTTGCCAGTCAGTTTGTTCCACGTTCAGTTCTGGGGGAGTGACGACTAAATTGCTGTTTTCTGGGATTATTTCCCATTCATATCCAGCACTTTCGCAAAATTCCTTGATTTCCTCAGCATCCATTGGCTCTGGTGTCGGTGCGGGAAAATCCTGAGCTTCCAGCATCAGGGCAAAGCGCGTCGCGTCGTCTTCTGACTCGAACATCAGAATTTTATTGCGTTTGCCCTCCCGAATCGTGTGAATCCCCTCATTTTCCGTTCGAGCATTAAAAATCAACACAAAAACACGCATTGGTGTAATCATCTGTCTTTTTTAAGTTCTATTCATATTAAAGTTCTAGGTTGTCCCTCTGCAAAAGTCAAAGGAACAATTTTCACTCTATTCAGATCAGATTTACCTGAAAAGGCCAATATTATGAAGCATAAGTATTGGATGAAGCAAATACCGTAACTCAACCAATGGGGTCTTGGGTTTAGTTGGCGTATCCTGGAAATGGCATACTGAATCAATGTGTCAGTTAATGCTTGTGTGTGCCAGCGACATCCGGCAATTAATACAGTGAAAGCAAATGACTAAATCTCCCAATCAAGATACTCACTCTCCATGCCCTATCCGCAAGCGTCTGTGGTTGCTGGTGTTGAGGCGGGGTAGTATTGCTTTGGGCGGACTTTTACTGTTAGGAGTTATCATTGGTATTTGGCGGTTGTGGACTTTTGTCCAAACAGAGTTAACACCGCTGGCACAACAAAGTCTGACTACTACACTCAATCGTCCGGTAAAACTGGGAAGAGTCACACAATTTTCCTTGATGGGAGTGCAGTTTGGGGCTTCATCTATCCCAGCTACACCCACAGATCCAGATCGGGCTACAGTCGAAACCGTAGAAGTGGGTTTTGACCTGTTACAACTAATTTTTAACCGCCATTTAAAGCTAGATGTTACCTTAGTCAATCCAGATATTTATATTGAACAGGATAACCAAGAGCGCTGGGTTTCCACTAGCATCGCGTCGTCAGGTGAAGGCGGTGCCCTTAAAACCGATTTGGATTACCTGCGGTTTCGCAATGCCAAGCTGGCGTTGATGCCGCAGAAGAGAGTAGAGGAGGC
>NZ_NOLI01000340.1:0-1783 GCF_002245975.1 Nostoc sp. 'Peltigera membranacea cyanobiont' 213
TTGATACTCCCCACCGCGTAGGCGGATGGGGATTCTTAAGCAATCCAGAAACGGATTCTCAAAGGTGCTATCAATGCACCCCTACTGATTCCACTTAGGTCTAGCCCAAGCTTCACCGCTACTTTTCTTAGAATGTTAGATGCCCCATTAGCATCAGCATTTATTTTTGTACCATTCGCCGAACGGTACAAACCACGCTTAACTCGCTTACCAGACTCTTGCCACCCTTCAGGTTTTGCGCCGAATGTAGGTAGCAAATCAGAATCTAAAAAGCTCGCCTTACTTGTGTAACTTTCTTCAGTTTCTTCAAATCTTAATCCATACTGTTGGCAGAGTTGAGCAATTCTATCTTTCAATCTAGCAGTAGGAATTTGAACAAACTTTTGATTGGTCTTGCTGCCAAGATTTATATTTTGGCGCTGACCTTCATTCCACCCAAAAACGATTGTTCCTATTTTGTTTTCAAGGCAGTGATTTAATATCAGTCGAGCCGCCTTATTGACAGCATCTCTAACTTGTCTATTTCGTTTTTCCGTAATGAGAGCTAATTGCTTAGACCAAAAACCTTGTGGTTGATTCTCTTTAAGGACAGATACTCGTTTGTTATACCACTGATTCAAACTCTTGAGATGCAATCCATCGACTATCAAAGATGTACCAACATTGCTTACACAGGTTAACCAGTTATTGAGTCCTGGGTCTATGCCAATGACTTTGTTAAAATCTACATCAGATTGAATGGTGGAAAGTTTGTAAACAAGCTCCAAATAGAATTCACCATTTCTAGGGAGAATTCGATACTCTCTAATTTGTTTGCGATCGAGATTCGAGGGCATAGGCAAGTAAAATTCGGCTATTCCAAACCATGTCTTTACTTTGGTACCCAACGGGAAACGTAAGCCAAGTGGAGTCAGTTTTATGGCTTGAGCCGGATAGGTTACTAAGCTTAATCCGCCATCTCGATATCCTGGAAGCTTAGGTTTTTGCGTTACAGTCCCGTTTTTTATCCCTTTGAGTAGTCCCACAAATGATTTGAATGACTCTGCTACACTCATTAAGCATTGTTGTGCTGCTTGAGAGTACATTGCGGCAAAATGAATATTGTTAGATAGCTGATTATTTAAATCAAATTTGCTAGGGATTAGACCAGTTTTAAAGTAAAGTTGGCGGGCATAGTACGTTCCGCAATTAGAGAGTTTTGTTGCTTCATTACACAAAAACTCTAAGATTACTTTTAGATCGTTATCAGGATTTAATAGTATTTGTTGGCAACCATATAGCATCAGTCGAATCATGTACTTGTGTTACTCTCAGTACTATACCATAGATTCTAGGGTTGACTCGAAGTGACTAGGAAGAGTTTAAGGAAAGGAGCGCACGTAGTTTTTGATATTCATCTACACATGGTTTTTGTAACTAAGTTTCGTAGGTTAGTTTTTACAAAAGCCATGCTTGCAGACATGGAGCCTATTTTTGTGCGGGTATTGACTGCTAATCAGTGCATCCTTGAGGAATTTAATGGAGAGCCTGACCACGTACATTTGCTTGTCAGCCTACATCCAGATAACAATATTTCTGATTTAATGGCTTCACTTAAATCAGCTTCTAGCAGGATTTTGAGACAACAATACAAATCAGAAATAGGTAAGTTTTACTGGGGTGAAAAAGTTAAACTATGGCATGACTCTAAATGTGTAGTTTCATGTGGTGGAGCGCCATTGGAAATAGTCAAAGATTACATTAAAGAGCAGTCAGGCGGAAAAGAATGATTGTCTACTGCGCT
>NZ_NOLI01000341.1:0-1778 GCF_002245975.1 Nostoc sp. 'Peltigera membranacea cyanobiont' 213
TCGCTAACCATCTGATAAATGTCAAAGATGAGATTTCTTTAGTTAAACTGCAACGTGTGTTGCAAATGCCGATGGTAGAAGTATGGTTGGGATTATTGCTGGGTGGGTTTACACTAGAACAACGTGGTGATTTTTATCACAACCAAAATGTCTGGGTGAAAAGCTCTCTAATCACTAACACCTACCCGATTTGATTTAAAATTTTGAACTTTCAAGCTGCTTTGACACTCAATAAATTCATCACTTCTGCTGCTGACAAACCAGGTTGTACTCTCTCTCAACAGCCACAGCAGCAAAGCTTGCAAGGATGACAGATACGGTTTGGTAAAATCCCCAATCCTTGCAACTGCAAAATACTTGAAACCCTTGATTTATCGTTACAATAGTATTAGTAGTTAATAACCCCCAGAGGGTTAGTCTGAGTGCTATTGAGCTTACTCGTCGTTAGAAGATTCCTTATCTTCTTCGTCATCCTTGTCAAAATTTGTATTGCTGAGGGGGACTTATGGGTGAATCGAAACGCCGAAAGGCAATATTAGGCAAACACTATGGTTTGCCTAATATTTTCAATGAAGTCCAATCAATGTGGACGCAGATTAATTTCTCGATCAAACGAGTCAAGGATTCTGATAATGGATGTTTACTTGTTCAGTGTTCCAACAACGACCGAGGATTCCATCAAGACACTATTGCCCAACTTCAAAAAGAAATAGAAAATTGGAAATGTGATTTGGATATTCCTATCTTGATCCAAGTTCTCCCAAGGGGAGTTCAAAATTCAGAAACTAAACTTTTTGATGGGTTCGTTACCCTTTGGTGCAATTGTCCTGAATTTGAATTGTGGCGAGAAATATTTGAAACTAAACGAGTTTAGTAAACTTTGTTGCATTAAATTATTGTTTCCTAGCTGCACCATTATTTCTGTTGCCTCCACTCGATTTTGTACTCCCGTTCCACAGTCGCCAGCAATTTTGCCTGCAAGGATGACAGATACGGTTTAGCTTGTTTCCCCAAACCCTGCAACAGCCAATCTACAGAAGAGTCACGGCTGGCCACTTGATGCAACTGCCGTAACCTCACACATAGCTGCTGCATGAATTGGCAATCTTCATCAAGCAATTTTAATGATTTCATCTGTTCGATTTTTACGGTGTAGTCGCCGTCCCATGTCTGGAGTGTACAACTGTATTCTCCAACATGGCTAACTACTCCCCAATAACCCGCTTTACCTCTCAAGTCTGGGTTATCTTTGGGCAGAAGAATGCATATTTCACCAATATGGTAAGGATTGGGTACTTTCGTCCTTTCGCGTATCCTATCCACAACATCTTTCACGATGCGACCAGATGGAATCTTATTGCCAGCTTGCTCTACTGCCTGCTGCCATACATCCGCTTGCACAGCCGGTTCCAACTCGGCTTTTGCCAAAAACCGCAATTGTCGTTCGTTGGTCGGCATTGGAATTTGCCGACCAATGGTCGGCAAAAACTTTTGAAGATTCTCATAAACCACAGTCGCCGAAATCTTCAAGTACGCCGCATCACGACTATAACCAAAGCGATCGCGGCAGTATTCTTCAAAAGTCCGGTGCGTGGAACGGTACAGCCGTCTGTCCCTCAACTCCATCAGCGCCTGACCCGCTGACAAAAATGCCCTTTCTACCTGACGTTCCAATTGCAAGCGTAAGCTTTGTTCTTCCTCGGTGGTTGAGTCGATGGGGGATATTATTCCCCGCACCTCTCCGTTAGATCCGTGCGTACCCGTTTCCGTGTACACGG
>NZ_NOLI01000342.1:0-1771 GCF_002245975.1 Nostoc sp. 'Peltigera membranacea cyanobiont' 213
TTAGTTAATCCAAAGCATCTAAAAAATTGGTTTACTAATTGTTGTTACTGTACCTCATAAACCTCAAATACGCTGTAAGTGTTAAAAAAGAGTTATAAGTAGCAGCCAACAAAACAGTAAAATTCCTGCTGTTGGCTGATAAATTAGTTAAAGCTATTGTTAAGTTAAAAGAGAGTCTTTGAAGTCATGAATTGCTGTTGCTGTCAAAGCATAGATAACTCGGCGCTTGCGCTGGATGTGAGTGCCATCTACAGGAATACCTTTCTTCCAAGCAGCAATAATAGCTTTCTTGTCTGCTGAGTAAACAGTCTTTTCTCTGCGGTATTTTGGAGACAATTGTTCTGCATCTATCAGCACCTCACAACTTGGCGGATTTTCTTGAATTGTGATGCGAAGTGAATTACCTATCATTTGCTCAGGTAGAATTCCGGCGGCGGTTTGTTCTAAAATAGTTTCATCTAATTTTTGTCGCCAGCGTTCTAGTCTTAACAGTGCTGATTGATGTACAGCTTTTAGATGTTCTAGTCGTTGCTTAATAGCCACTATTTCAGCATCCAGTTGTAATGCTAATTCTGCTTGGATATCAACAACTTCTTCTTGAACTTCCTGAGTTTCCCAAATAGCGGTGATGATAGCAGCTTCTTCTTCAGGAGTCTGGCAATTGGTTAGCTGTTCCCAGAGATGAGCAGCAGTTTGGGAAAGTCCTGCTAAGGATTGTTGAGCGAGTGCTAAATTCATGACTACCACTCCTCACAAGTTTGGTAGTGTTCATATTCAGCTTCAATCTGTTCTAAGATAGCTATAGTGCCTGAATCTAAATTAGTATTGAAAGATAAATTGGAAGTGACCTTTTGTGGAGGTTGAAGATTTTGATTAGCAGCAGTAGTTGAGTCAGGCGAAGTTAAAGTTATTGTCAGTGTTTGCATAAATGTTGCTTGCTTAATGCTAGAAACCGTGGCGCGATAGCGCGTCTGGAGAGCAACCCCAGCGACTTTATCTGTCAATGGCTAGGATTCCAAACCCTCACACAAATACCCTAAAAAGTTTAATTTATTAGTGTTCATTAAGATGGATATTCTTTTATTATTGACGTAGATCATCAATAGGTGGATGCCAACCTGCTGTTAACCAAAGTTGACGGGAATTTAGAATAAATCCATCATCATGGTCTCGATCATTAAAATCAAAACGACTGCAAGTTGCACGACCTATAGGAGTTGTTCCAATGATATTTAACCCATTTTTTGTCCAGATAAAATGCTCTGACCAATTTTGATTTCTCGGATTAAATAATGGAACTTCTGTTTGTGTTTCTGGATCAATCCCAGTTGTAAAATTATACCGCCTTTGATTACAACGATGACAAGCTAAAGCCAAATTATTGAGATCGTCTGATCCTCCTAAAGATTGAGGAATAATGCGATCAATGGTAAAGGGTGTTGCATTTGAGCGTTCTGGAGAGTGACAATATTCACACAAGTATTTTGCCCTTTTACGGACGTTTAAGCGAACAAAATTGTTGATGACCACAATTAAGAAGCAAGTTTAGCGTTGATAAAACTGAAGATTTTTTCTAATTCTAATAACCCAGCTAATTCTGCTTGTTCATCTGGATTGAGTAAGTTTTCTTTATTTTTTTCTAATAGTTCCTCTAAACGTATTTGTAATTCTTCAGTAAAAGAAAAAGGACGAAACCCGGATTTCTCACAAGTGAGAAAAAAACACTTGGGTTAGTCAAATTTTAGATAACTTAATTGATACATTATCAAAA
>NZ_NOLI01000343.1:0-1759 GCF_002245975.1 Nostoc sp. 'Peltigera membranacea cyanobiont' 213
GCTGCTGGAATTCTTTTGCAATATACATTTTGGCAGTTTTTGACCCCTATTTCTTCAAGCTTTGTGAGAAATCCGGGGACAGCATAATTTCTGGGCGCTTGGTGAGGATTTGGAATATCTGCTTTGGTGCAACGAACATTCCGTCCAGTATTTCATGTTGCCAAAAACGCGGAACCCATTCACCAAAAACATCGGTCATTGAAGAAACGAAATGCTTTTTAGGTTTCCTTTGGAATCCCCATTTCCGAATAGCTTCTGTATCTAACACTAGCTCTGGTGGTTGCCCAGAGTAGGGTTGCTTATTCCCACCAAAGAAAGAATTTTGATTCAGCTTTTCGCTATAGCAATTTTTACATCCCTCTGAGATTTTTTGACACCACCAACCGCCTCCCTTGGCACGGATGATATTATCTGTTAAGTCTGTCCATTCTATGTTTGTTGGCATAAATACCTCTGAAATTTGAAATTAGACAATACATTTGAAAATGGCTAAGAAAACACCTCTTACTGAATACGATTCTCCTTGGAAGCAGATACTACAGTTGTATTTCAAAGATTTCATGTTGTTCTTTTTTCCCCAAGCGCATAGTGAAATTGATTGGAGTAGAGGTTTTGAGTTTCTTGATCAGGAGCTACAGCAAGTAGTCCGTGATGCGGAATTAGGAAAGCGACTGATTGATAAATTGGTGAAAATTTACCGTATTGGGGGTGAAGAATCTTGGCTATTGATCCATGTCGAAGTCCAAAGCCAGGAAGAAAGCGATTTCCCGAAACGTATGTTTGTATACAACTATCGGATTTTTGACCGTTATAATCGCTCTGTTGCATCATGTGCGGTACTGGGAGATGACAACATCGACTGGCGACCAAATCAATTTGGTTATGAATTGTTTGGCTGTACAGTTGATTTTCAGTTTCCTGTGATCAAGCTGCTAGACTATCAACAAAGGTTGCTGGAGCTTGAAGAGAGCCATAATCCGTTTGCTACGGTGGTCATGGCTCATTTGGCAGCAATGCAAACCCGTGGTGACAGGTTACAACGTAAGCAGCAGAAATTAGCTTTAGCGCGTAGGTTGTACGAGCAGGGGTTTGAGCGCGAAGCTATTCTGAATTTGTTAGGTTTTATTGATTGGATGTTGACATTACCATTAGATTTAGAACGAGAATTTAAAAGGGAAGTAGAACAACTGGAGGCACAACAATCTATGCAGTACATGACATCATTTGAGCGAATTGCCAGAATGGAATCTTTATTAGAAGGGATTGCAGTTGGTTTAAAACTAAAATTTGGTACTGAGGGTTTAAGCCTACTACCAGAAATTTCCAGAATTGAAGATGTCGAGCAATTAAGAGCAGTTCTTACGGGACTAGAGACGGCCAGTAACTTAGAACAATTGCGCTCCTTGTATCAGCCAACAACCGACACTCCCACAGAAAATTAGTGTTTAAGAGCTTGGTATTGGATTTTCCAGATGAGCGTAGACTTTTAGTGCCTAAATTATTCCTTAGTTAGGCAGTTAAGGAAATATCTTGCTGACTCTGCTCAACAGGCTGATCAAACTTCAGAGCCTCATCACCCCAACAATCCCAGCCGTCCCTAGACTCGCGTGCGAACATCTCCAGCTTAGTTATGTCTGGACACAGTTTGTCTAGGGAGCAATGCGAAAATGTGAGATCGGATTGGGAGCAATGCGAAAATGTGAGATCGGATTTTATATCTCAATTACCAGGGCTTATTCCCAATAAACCGAGGTCCAAG
>NZ_NOLI01000344.1:0-1748 GCF_002245975.1 Nostoc sp. 'Peltigera membranacea cyanobiont' 213
GCGATCGCCCTCTGCAATACCTTAGATATATTGTATCGAGAGCGGATTATTCATAAAGATATTAAACCCGCCAATATTTTAATTAACCCCCAAACCAAGCAAGTCAAATTAATTGACTTCAGTATTGCATCTTTATTACCACGAGAAACGCAAAGCCTCATCAATCCCAATGTATTAGAAGGGACACTAGCTTATATATCCCCAGAACAAACAGGAAGGATGAATCGCGGGATTGACTACCGGACTGACTTTTATTCTTTGGGTGTAACTTTCTACGAGTTACTCACTGGAGTTTTACCATTCCCATCAAATGAACCGATGGAATTGGTGCATTGTCATCTTGCAAAAACAGCGCCTTTAGTACATGAAATTAACCCACAAATTCCGCCTGTACTCTCAGAAATCGTCAGCAAATTGATGGCGAAAAATGCGGAGGACAGATATCAGAGTGCTTTAGGACTGAAGTTTGATTTAGAAAAATGTTTAACTCAACTTCAAGAAACGGGTTCGATTGATAGCTTTGATGTTGGAACAAGGGATGTGTGCGATCGCTTCCTCATCCCTGATAAACTCTATGGAAGAGAAACCGAAGTCTCAATCCTACTCCAAGCTTTTGAACGTGTTAGCCAAGGTGCAACAGAAATAATGCTGGTAGCTGGTTTTTCAGGAATTGGAAAAACAGCAGTTGTCAACGAAGTTCATAAACCCATTGTGCGGCAACGCGGTTATTTTATCAAAGGGAAATTTGACCAATTCAATCGCAATATTCCTTTCTCTGCTTTTGTCCAAGCCTTCCGCGATCTAATGGGGCAGTTGCTTAGTGAAAGCGATGGCGAATTACACATCTGGAAAACTCAGATTCTTCAGGCTTTAGGTGACAATGGGCAAGTAATTATTGAAGTCATTCCCGAATTAGAACGCATCATTGGTAAGCAACCACCAGCAACAGAATTATCAGGAACAGCAGCACAAAATAGATTTAATTTACTGTTCCAAAAGTTCATTAAAGTCTTCACTACTATTGAACATCCTTTAGTAATGTTTTTGGATGATTTACAGTGGGCTGATTCTGCCTCACTCAACTTGATGCAGCTTTTGATGAATGAGTCGGAAAGTGGCTATTTATTAGCGATTGGGGCTTACCGAGATAATGAAGTCTCACCGGCGCATCCTTTAATGTTGACATTGGATGCTGTAGCCAAAGCTAACGCCACCATCAATACCATTACCTTACATTCCCTCAGTCAGGGTAGTTTAAATAAACTGGTCGCTGACACGCTCAACTGCAATATTTTGAGCGCTCAAGCTTTGACAGAATTGATTGCTTTGAAAACAAAAGGCAATCCCTTTTTTGCCACCCAGTTCCTCAAAGCATTGTATCAAGATGGATTGATTCAGTTTGATTTCAAATTGGGGCATTGGCAGTGCGATCTGGCAGAGATTCGCACTGTTGCCATATCCGATGATGTCGTGGAATTTATGGCATCACAGTTACAAAAACTGCCGAATTATACCCAAGATATTCTGAAATTAGCCGCTTGTATTGGCGCACAGTTTGATTTGAATACTTTAGCGATCGTCTCTGAGCAATCTGAATCGGATACCGCCGTCGCCCTCTGGAAAGCCTTGCAGGAAGGATTAATTATTCCCCAAAGTGAAGTTTATAAGTTCTATGTGGGCGAATTGGATACAACCCAAAACACACAAACTGAAACGCTAAATTATAAGTTCCTCCACGATCGCGTCCA